>JAZOLR010000097.1:0-6643 GCA_045653255.1 Eubacteriales bacterium
TTGATTACATTCACGGCTTTGCCGTGGTTTTAAATAAAAAGAACTCACGTTTTCGTGAGTTCTTTTTATTTATTTTTGTTTATCGGAGTGGGGGCATGAGGATTCGCCGCAAGATGAACAGTTTGCGCCGTTCGGACAACCGATGCATTTTTTGCCGCTTTTCTTCTCTTTTATGATATAGGCAACTGCGCCACCCACTATAAGAAGTATTGCTATTATTATAATCGCTTCCATTTTATGTACACCTTTGTTTACACTTTTTTCGTTTGGCGTTTGTTATGTATAATCAACGCGCTTATTATTACGGATATTGCGAAGACCACCGACCAACCGAGAATTATCATCCACGTTTCGCCTGCGCTCTTTTTGGTAACGATGCTACCAAAGAAGTTGACGAGGAATCCGACGGAATAACCGACGGCGAACTGGAGAGTTATGCCCGCGAACAACCATTTTTTGCTCTTCATTTCCGAGTTCATTGCACCTATTGCGGCAAAGCAAGGGGGCGAGAAGAGATTAAACATAAGATATGCAACTGCGGCGGCAGGGATAATTCCAAGCGTTGCCGCTATTGTGCCTTCGCTTCCTGCGACGGCACTCCCCTCTTCCGAGAAAAAGTTCGTAATTGAGTAGCATACGGCAAGTGTTGCGGCTACGTTTTCCTTTGCGATAAAGCCTGTTATTGCGGCTGCGGCAAGTTGCCAAGCGACTATACCGACGATAGGCGCAAAGAGATATGCAAAAGGCGTAGCGACGGATGCGAGGATAGACTCGCTTGCGCTTTCGGCGGGTTGGAAATTCCATGAAAACGACTGCATAAGATGTATAACGAAGTTACATACGAGAATGACAGTACCCGCTTTAACTATGAACGACCAACCGCGCTCACAGGTTGTGACAAGCGCTTTTGTGAGGCTGGGCGCTTTATATTCGGGGAGTTCAATGATGAAGTAAGACTTTCTGCGGCGGACACCCGTTATTGCGTTAACGACGAGGGCGCAAAGGAGAATTATTCCTATCGCGATGAAGTACATGGCGATTTTAAGCACGGGGGTGTTGCCGAAGAATACGCCCGAAATAAGCGCGATGATGGGAAGTTTCGCTCCGCAGGGCATAAAGGGGGCGAGCATTGCGGCGGCTCTGCGCTCGCGTGCGTCGCGAATAGTGCGCGATGCCATAACACCCGGAATAGCGCAACCCGTACCGACGATAAAGGGGATGACGGATTTGCCGGATAGACCTACTTTTTTAAAGATGGGGTCAAGTACGACAGTTGCTCGCGCCATGTATCCGCAATCCTCGAGCAAAGCGATGAAGAAATACATCACCATAACAAGAGGCAAAAATCCGACTATTGCGATAAATCCGCCGACGATACCGTCGATAAGGATAGATGCCCAGACGCTATCAGATGATATGGCGTCTGCGAGGAAGGTCTGCCCTGCTTCGAGCCAACCAACAACCAGGTCGGCAAACCACACGGCAGGGCCAAACTGCGATATCCAAAGCACAAACGACATAACTACGGCAAATATCGGTATACCGAGCCATTTATTTGTGAGCAGGTCATCTACTTTGTCCTGTATATTTTTATTTTTTGTGAAGGTGCGGCGTGTTTCAACCTCTTTCACTATGCTATTTACATACTCAAAGCGCGCGCGATCTGCCGCTTCAACTGCGGTTTTGTCGGTCATATCGACTTCTCCCTGAATGTAGGGGGCAGTTTGTTTTTTGCCTACCGCTTCAAGTGCAGCGGCGACGAGTTGAGAGACGCCTTCACTTTTTCGGGAGACGGTTTCTATTACAGCGCAACCGAGTTTTTTGCCGAGCGAAGATACATCTATTTCGTTGCGTTTTTTTCTGTTTACGTCGGTTTTGTTGAGCGCGACGACGACAGGAATGCCGAGTTCAAGCAACTGCGTTGTAAAAAAGAGACTGCGGCTAAGGTTCGTCGCGTCGACGACGTTTATTATTACGTCGGGGGAATCTTTTTTCACATAGTCGCTTGTGATGCTTTCTTCCGCTGTAAACGGCGACATTGAGTATGCACCGGGAAGGTCAACTGCGACGATAGGCGTGCTTGCGTAGGCTTTTTTCACCGCGCGTTCTTTTTTGTCAACGGTTACGCCTGCCCAGTTGCCGACCTTTTCATTACTGCCCGTGAGGGCGTTATACATTGTGGTTTTACCGCTATTTGGATTGCCTGCGAGTGCAATTCTCATTTTGGTATTCCTCCTAAAACTGACTGTGTTGCTTTCGGTTTTACGCGAGTTAGCATAGGCTAACCGACGTGCAAAAAATAAAACTTACTTTACGGATATTGCTTCCGCCAAGTGAGAGTCGATACTGTATCTACCGTCTTTTACGGAGATGATACAACCGCTTTTTCTGCGTGAGATGACCGTGACAGGTTCACCTTCGTAGCATCCGAGAGAGAAAAGAAACGCATTCAATTCTTCATCGTCGGTGTTAATGCGGTCTACTATGTATTCTTCGCCTTCTTTTACTGTTCGTAGGTTCATTACGAGCCTCCTTTTCATCGAGTTAGCCTCGGCTAACTGCATAATTATTTTAGCAAAAAACCTCGAATTTGTCAATAGATTTTTCCATTTTTTAGTGGCATTTTTTGGATTTTGGCATTTTGTACAAAGCGCACATTGATGAGGTTTTGCTTTTGTGAATTTTTCACAACACATATAATAAAACAGACCGTCTCAAACTTATTTGAGGCGGTCTGTTTTGGGTTCGGCGGTTGTTTGTGCGCCGTTTTTTTGTATTTTAGTGTATTTTTTCGATTACGTCTTTTACAATCCATTCAAGTTCGTCCCACTTGCGTTCTATATCTTTTGCGAGGGCGAGTTGGCAACGAGTACGAACGAGGTTGTGTTTCGGGTATTTGCATCTGAAGTATTTATCGCCCGTTATGTAGTCGTCGAGGAAGCGCGAGGCAAGTTCAACCGTTATTGAGAAACTTGCTTTTACGAGGTTTTTTATCTCGATAGGTTCAAGGGATTTGTGGGTTTCGCCGATAAAGCCTTTTGCAAACGCGCGGAATTTTGAGGTGTCGAAGAAGACTTTCGACGTATCGGGTTCGTCTTCTACTGCGGTGTTGGCGATAAAGCGAACGGCGTCGGCGAAGTCGTACATAGACATACCGGGCATTATGGTATCGAGGTCAATTACGACGATAGGTTCTTTCGTGCGCTTGTCGAAGAGGACGTTGTTACACTTTGTGTCGTTGTGCGTAACGCGTTTCGGGATTTCGCCGTTTTCAAACATTACACTGAGTTCTGCCGCTTTTTCGCGAACGGATGCGATGTATTCTATTTCTTTTTGCACTTCGTGAACGCGGTTGTATTCGTCTTTTTCGATACTTGCAAAGAGGGTATCAAGACGTTTTTTCGTGTTGTGGAAGTCGGGGATTGTCTCATGCAACAACGCTCCGTTGAGGTCGGAAAGTTGTGTCTGGAAGTTTCCAAACGCTTTTCCTGTGGCTTCGATAACACTCCAGTCTTCTGACGAGTTGAAGGTGATAGAATCAACGTAGTTCACTACTCTCCAGAAGGAATTTTCATCAATTACATAGTAGTTCAAGCCCTCGTCGGTGTGGTGGAAATGCAATGCGATCTGATTGGGGTATTTTTCACGTATATGGGTCGTAACGCGGTCAATGTTCTCCATTATTGCGACGGGGTCTTTGAAAACGTGGGTATTTACCTTTTGAAAAAGGAAGGATTCGAGAGATTCATCTTCTCTTACGTAGGTTACTTTATACGTTGAATTGATGTTTCCTATTGTAATTGTATCGTAGGAATAGATTTCTCCTTCAAGTCTGAATTTCTTTCCTATGACTTTTAGTGTTTCGTACATGGTTAATACCTCTTTTTCTGTGTTTTTTGTAATGTTTAGTTTACAAAATCAAAATGTCTATATACTCAAAGCAATGTTTTACAGTTTTAATTTATCAAGCATTTCCTTTATTTCTGCGTCTTTGTCTTTTGGAATTGATACTGTGTAGGCGATTTCGTTGAGTGCAATTTTTCCTCTTCCATGTTTTATAACTCTTACCCATCTGTTTACATGGCAAAGGGGGAGAAGTATGGGGTATTTTTTCAGAATCGGAAATAAACGTTGAAGACCTTCTCTTGGTATAAAAATTCTGTTTATAAGGTAGCGAATTTTTCCGCCTTTTTTATTTTTACCGACCACTATTCTGTTTGCACTTACTCCGTATGTTCCCCCCATCAAAATGTATTTTTCTAACATTTCAGTATCTTCTGTATGTTTTTTACCGGAGAACCATACGTCCGAGAGAGCGCATATTGCAAAGAAGAACGTTTCTATACCGCATTCGCGGCACAATTCGACAACACCTTGTTCATTAAAGTCAGTTTTGTTGCGCAGAATCCAAAGATCCATAAAAGGTTTTATTCCGCAACCACCTCGTAAAAAGTGGTGGCAAGTATGCGCTACTATATGAAACGCGAAAAATTCATCAGTCATTTTGTAACGGTAAGAATTTTCACACGGAGAAGCGAATTCCCAAACACGCAAAAGCATAGGGTCAAGACGAGGATCACATTCGGTTATGTTGTAATGCAGTTCAAAATGAACCGAACCAAGAAAAAGCGATGCGTTGTGGTAACATTTTCCGTCCCACTCAAATCCAAGTTTCTCTACTAAAAGAGATTGCGCGCGCTCCAGATCTTCTTCGTGAACAAGAATGTCTATATCACACGCCGCACGGAATTCGGGCGATGGATATAAATCGCGAATCACAGAGCCTTTGAGAGGAAGATAGGGGATTTTCTCCGTTTCAAAAAGTTTGCAAATTTCTTCATATACGTTAGTTTGATTTGCATATCTGAAAATTGCCCTTTGAAACGTCTTTGTGTATGCCGCTTTTAGTTCTTCTGACATGGGGATTTTCGCTTTTTCAAGAGAAGCACCGACCATGTGTGAAATATCGTGCATATTTGAAAGGCGGTATATATCGGCAAGTGTTTTTTCCGTAGGTTTTTTATCGGTTATCACCGACAAATCGCCGACAATCTGCGCCCGAATCAAAGACATCATTAAATCAATTGTTGGATTAGCCATATATGCCTCCTTTTTACTGTGCTTAATCGTCGTTTTGTAAAGTTTTATTTACTTATCAAAATCACATTGCCATACTTCAACACCTGATGCACCAAACACCCCGTTGATGCGAGCGTGAAGATCTTTTTGCGTTACACCTTTTTTCATAACGACCTGCAAAAATCCACCGCCGCCTGCGCCGCAGATCATTTTACCGTCGATAAGGTCTTCTATTGCGCCGAAAATCTGGTCTATACAGGTATTTGTGCAGTTTGCGTCTATTTTCTTTGAAAGTTCCCAATGGCGATTCAAAAGTTCTGCAAAACCGTCAAGATTTCCTTTTTCAAGTTCAAAGCGCATAAGAACCGCAACACGTTGAATTTCGTAGAGTGCGGACACGGTATCACCGTTTGCACCGATGTATTTACCGACAACTTCACGAAGAAGATTGCGAGCGAGACGTCGCTGACCCGTGTATATTATAGCATATCTTGAATTGAGTGAAGCGAGAGTTTCGTCTGAAATAAGAAGCGGCATACAATGTATTTTTTGGACTATTCCTGCTGGTGCGCTTACCATCTTAACACCTTTCGCAAGTCCTCCAACTTGATCCTGCCAACCGCCACCCGTAGACATAAGTTGTTCCATACTCATAACGCGTTCGTAAAGTTCATCTTCCGTGGGGTTTAATCCGAGGAATTCGTATATACCTTTAACGCAAGCGCCTGAAAGAATAGAACTCGTGCCAAGTCCAGAACCACGCGGTATTCCGTAAACTCTTGTTGACAAATATATGCCTCCGCCAAGATTTTTTGTTATATCTTCAAGGGTATATCCGTCGGAATTTGCAGGAATAACACCGCAAGCAATGAGCGCCGCTTTATGAAGAGCGAACGGGTCTGACGGGTCGTTGCACTGGGTAAGGGGATAAAGGTCTGTAAATTCTTTATATGAACCGTTATCCGCACTTGTGAGAATTATTTTGTTTTCGTCAAGTTTTTTGAGAATAACCTCGATAGGGTATTTTCCGTTAAGCGTTATAGCGGCGTTAAGCACTGTACCGCCGTTTTCAAGGCAATAAGGGGGAGTGTCTGACCAACCTCCGCCAAAGTTGACACGCACAGGGAGTCGAGTGATGACTTCATCTTTTGCTATTTTTGCATCGCGGCGATATGAAATCTCACCTGCTACGGCATTTGTAACGGCATCGGAAATAGATGAAAAGCACATTGCGAGGTATTTTTCCTGCTCTGCACCGCCTACGATTTGCGAGAGGTAATAGTAAATACGAATTTTTTTACCAAATTCTAAGAGGTTGCCCGTACCCAATTTCTCGGCAAATGAGAGTAAATATGCAAGTGTTCTCTCGGATATGCCGTTTTGGAATATTTTTGCCGCTTCGTCTGCGGGAATTTTGTTATCTATTGCAACCAGCAAAGACTCCGCTTTTATGCGGTCGTCGAGTTTTTTCTGCCACGGAATGAGCGCGGTGGGGTCTGCCTGTGCAAAACTTTCGCGAAGTGAAAGTGTTTTCTCTGACTTTTCTTTTGCGAGAGTTTTTCTT
>JAZOLR010000098.1:0-16644 GCA_045653255.1 Eubacteriales bacterium
CGACGCTTTTGGCAATGAAGTTGTTTATTCCCGAAACCTGCTTTGGAGTTGTGGCAACGGATTGAATTACAAAATGGTCTATTCCTGCCGCCGTGCCATAGTTCAGAAGCGTGGATATTTTTCCGTCAAGGCGTGACGGCATATGATAAAATTCGCTTGTACTGTCGGAAGCCTTTTGCGCTATTTTGTCGGGGTAGACGTGACAGTGCGAATCTATTATTCTGTACTTTTTTTCGTTTTCCATTATTGTTACCTTTGCGTATAGTATTTTGCCTATATAAGTGAAAACAAGGCTTTTGACTTTAACTTCGTCGCCGTGTTTGACTGTGCAAAATTATAGCACAAATGACAGAAAAAGTCAATTTTTTCTTTCCTTGGTTCTTTTCAAAACGTGTTTTTTTGCAGTTGTTGTGCAATTGGAAGCAATATATAATAAGACATTTGAAGCGTACTTAAAAAACTTGACAAAAAAATAAAAATGATATACTAAACATAAGCAAATGAAAAGGAGTTTCGTTATGAAGAAAAATATCTCAAACGCAGGCACGACATTTTTACGGCTTTACGGTTCACTTTGGATCACTTTTCTTGTATCTATGATTCCTCTTTACATCCTCCGAGGACAATCCTTTGAAAGTGCCGCTCAAAAGGATCTGAGCGAAAAAATACTAATGTCCGTTATAGGACTGCTCTCCACATTTATCGTACTGGCACTACTCTCCCGCGCCAATGACGTATCGGCGAAAATGGCAATCAAGGAAGCAGTTTCTTCAGCAGGAATTGCCGTAGGTTTTCACTTTTTCCTTGGTGCTATTCTGTGGCTGATTGGAAAAAATCATTTTCTCGTTACTGTATGCGGTTCTTATCTTTGCCGTTTGATACAAACAGGCGAAGACCATCATGCAGGACCTGTCGGAATGATTCTCGGCGGTCTTATTTCCGCTATCGTCTATTTCTTCGCTATACTCCTCGGCGTACATCTTGCCCATCGCAAACAAGACCGATTTTTAAAATCTTAAAAGCGGTATCTTGCCTGCGAGCACGTAACATAGTTATTTTATCTAACACCTATGCGAGCGGCAATACCCGATTTTTGCTTTGCGAAAAGCGGGGCAAATCCGAGGGAGATGCACATAACAAAAAACCACGTCTTTTGACGTGTTTTTTTGTTATGGTGCACCTTCAGGGATTCGAACCCGGGACCCACTGATTAAGAGTCAGTTGCTCTACCAACTGAGCTAAAGGTGCATATTTAATTGTCGTCGCTTTCACAACGTTGGTATTATAGCACAGTTTATAGCGTATGTCAATAGTTTTTTTAAAAAAATTGACAAGTTTTTTTAAAAGGTTGCCCCAAAGTAAAATTCAAGGCAACCTTTTGTTATTTTATTCAAAAAGCGGGGTGGAAAAATATCTTTCCGCGGTGTCGGGAAGTACTGTTACAACAGTTTTTCCTTTTCCGAGTTTTTTTGCCAAACGGAGAGCCGCCGCAACGTTTGTGCCGCTGCTTATACCGCACATTATTCCCTCTTTTGCCGCGAGGTCTTTTGATGTTTGGAGTGCTTCTTCGTCTTTTACTATGCAGACGTCATCGTATATATTCTGATTGAGAATAGCGGGGATAAGTCCGTCGCCTATTCCCATTTGAACGTGCGTACCTATTGAGCCGCCCGAAAGTATCGCCGCGTTTTCGGGTTCTACTGCCCATATAGTCATATCGGGGTTTACCGCTTTCAAGGTTTCGCCTATTCCCGTTATCGTGCCACCTGTGCCAATACCTGAACAAAAGCCGTGAATGGGCGCGTTCACCTGATTGAGAATTTCTACACCCGTTTTCTCGCGTTGAATAGCAGGGTTTGCAGGGTTTTCAAACTGTTGGGGCACGAAAACGCGAGGGTCTTCCGCTTTCATTTTCAAAGCGAGGGCAAGGCACTCTTCAATGCAAAGTCCTATATTGCCATCATCGTGCACAAGAAGTACTTCTGCGCCGTAATGCTCAACGAGTTTTCTTCTCTCTTCGCTTACCGAGTCGGGCATTATTATTTTCACTTTATATCCACGGACTGCGCCGACAAGCGCAAGACCTATTCCCTGATTTCCGCTTGTGGGCTCAACTATTATAGTATCTGAATTGATAAGTCCGCGATTTTCCGCATCCAAAATCATATTATATGCGGTGCGCGTTTTTATCGAGCCGCCGACGTTAAGTCCTTCAAACTTCACAAGTATTTCCGCGCTATCCGCGTCAACCATATGTTGAAGTCTTATTATAGGGGTATTCCCCATTGCTTCCAAGATGTTATTGCAAACCATATATTTACCTTTCGTTAAGGTTATAAACAAAATTCTGTATTAGTATATCACAAATCGCCCATAAATGCAACTAAATTTTCATAATTTGACAAATTTAGAAAAGAAAACCTGCACGGTATGTAAAGCCGTGCAGTTTTTTCATTCATTCTGCGGTAAACGAAGTATTATCAAACGTTATATTCTTCGTATGGAGCAATTTCACAGACGGAATTTCTCGCTCTTCGTTTTCCTTCACAGAGCCATATCCGTGAGTGGAAAGGTCGGGAATGTCGCTTCCGTCATATACGCAGAAAGAACAATTCGAGAAATTTATATTCTCTATTACGTTATCTTTTCTTCCCATAATTTGAGGCATATTTATACCCCTCGTGTGTACACCCGAGAAATACAAATCTCTTATGCCGTCGACGGTCTGGTCACCTTCGCCTATCTTTATTTCTATCGGATATTTCGTTATCTTATCCATTACGATATTATTAAACGCCAAACGCTCAATTCTTGTTTCTTCCCTGCCGACGTCCGCCGCGAGAAAATCGCCTTTTCTTATTTTGAGGCTCGGAATTGCGATGCTTATTCCGTAGGAAGTGTTGGTCATAACGATATTGGAAAACGTACAGTTTCTTATTGTGCCGTCGTTTACCCAACCTACTCTTATACCGCTTGCGTAACTTGTGAGATTGCAGTTTGTAACGGTTACTTTTTCGCAGACTTTGTTTTCTGCCAAAGATGCGCTATTCGCTCTCACTATGATGCAATCGTCGCCGCAAGAAAGATCGCAATCGGAGATATTGACGTTTCTACTGCAATTTATATGTATACCGTCACAGTTGGGGTAATGGAGATTTGACAGCACTTTGCACTTCGAGAAAGTGACGAAATCGCAGTCGTGAATCCAATAAGACCACCCTGCAGGCGGGTCAATCATCGTGACGTCTTCCACTTTCACAAACTCGCAACCTGTAAAGAATACGGCGCGCGCAGGGGTGGGGGCTTCAAGTTGTCTGTAGAGAAGATATTCGTCTTCGGGACTCTCGCGCAAGAATGCAGGGGCATTGCCGTTTATTCTTCCCCTTCCCGTTATTGCTATATTCTTACACTCGTTTGCGAAAATGATACAGTTGTTGCGCCATCTTGTAAGGCGCGCGGAATTCACGTGAGAGGCTTCTTCTTGTGTCGCTTCGGGGAAATCCTCCACTCTGCCCGAGGCAAGAAGCGTCGCATTAGACTCTATATGCAATTCGATATTGCTTTTCATATATATTTTCCCCGTCACGTATACGCCGTCAGAAAAAACAACTCGTCCGCCACCCTGACGGTAGCACTCGTCTATTGCGTTTTGTATTGCTTTTGTATTCAATGTTTTTCCGTCGCCTATCGCGCCGAAGTCTTTCACGTTTACTGTCATTTCTCTACTCCTTCATTTTTCTATATTTTAGCACCGCAGAGAAGTTTTGTCAACATATAGAGTATAAGACGGATAATATATCTTAATACAAAGTCAATTTTTCTTGTTTAAGTTTCGCAAAATCGTCTTTTTGCATACTTTTGTTTACATTTTCAACCAAAAAAACCGCTTGTTCTTACAAGCGGTTTTTTATTATTTACTTTTCTTACAAAGTGCTATAAAGTCTTCTATAACTTTCATTCCGTCAACAACTCCGTCGCGTTTTCTCGAAAGTGAAACGCGCTCGGGATGCCATTGATAGCCGTATATGGGAAGCGTGTTATGCTCTATGCCCTCAATAACGCCGTCCATATCAGCGCGGTGAGTAACGCGAAGTCCCTCTCCGACGGTTTTCAAGGCTTGATGGTGCATACTGTTTACTGTGAATTTCTCACCGTAAACTCTGCGCGCAACGCTATCGCCTTCTGCAGTTACCGTGTGGATTGCGTCACCTTCTTGTCTATGCTCTTCATAATTTTCGAGGTGTTGTATCATACCGCCGCCGAAATATACGTTTATAACCTGACAACCGCGGCAGATGCCGAGTACAGGCTTTTTCGCTTTTACGTAAGCGTCAAGCAGAGCAAATTCGCACTCGTCACGGCGAAGGTCAATTCTGTTTGAGCCGTTGTTTTCTTCGCCGAAGCGGGCAGGGTCGATGTCACCGCCTCCGCAAAGGATAAGACCGTCGTAACTTGTATCAACTTCGGGATAAGGATAAAGGTCTGCTATCGCGCCGCAAGCCTCTACAACTTCAACGTAGTTTTGTCCTTCAAGGGGTTGGGAAAGCAAAATTCTCGGTTTCATTTTGTCCTCTTTTTAAATCTCGTGAGTTCTTACGAAAAGGACTCCGAGAGTATTTCTTCCGCAATGCGAAGATACGGTGCAACCTGCGCGTGTAACGTGAACGTTGCTTTCGGGAGCAAGCGCTTTGACTTGCTCTACGCACTGATTAACTATTTCTTCGTCGCAACCTGCGTGAGTTACGAATATGTGTTCAAGTTTTATATCCGATGAATCGCCTATTCTGTCGGCAACGTAAGATTTGAGCGTCATAGAGAACTTGCCTCTATACTTTTTGCTAACACCCATTTTTCCTTCTTTTACTGTAATGCAGGGTTTGAGTTGAAGAAGGTTTGCGCCGAATGCGGCAACGGCAGAGCATCTGCCGCCCTTATGCAAAAATTCAAGATTGTCGATAACGAAAGATGCGTCAACGCAAGGTGCGAGTTTTTTACACTCTTCTGCAATTTCTTGCGCTGCCATTCCCTTTTCTGCCATTTCTGCGGCAGATACAACCAAAAGTCCGCCACCCGTTGAAAGATTTCTCGTATCTACTACGTATACGTCTTCGAACTCCATTGCGGCAAGGCGCGCATTGTTGAAAGTGGACGACATATCCGAACTGATAGTAAACAATACTATCGCACTTCCGTCTGCGGTATTTTCGCGGAAGAATTCAGTAAAGTCTGCAATATTTATAGCGGCAGTCTTCGGGAGTTCTCCTTTTTCCTCATAATGACGGTAAACGTCATCGGGGGTTATATCCACTCCGTCAACGTACATTTGTCCGCCGAGATTGACCATAAGCGGAATAATTTTCACACCGTAGCGTTCTATAAGTTCGGCGTTGAGGTCGCAAGTACTGTCACTTGCAATTATAACTTTCTTACTCATAATATTTTCGCTTTCTTCGGATTATATATTTTAATGACTTATATATTTTAGCACACAAAAAAGAACAAAAAGTTAACAAGGCGAATTTTATTTTTATTTTTTCTCTATCTTGTAACCAAGCGCAACAATTAGTTTAAGCGTACCGAGTGCGGTTATTCTGTCTTATTCTT
The DNA here is from genome assembly GCA_045653255.1 of Eubacteriales bacterium. GTDB lineage: Bacteria > Bacillota > Clostridia > Oscillospirales > CAG-272 > UBA1740. The sequence continues at coordinate 5,605 of JAZOLR010000098.1, forward strand.
TTTTCTTATCTGAAAGTTCGCCGTACTTATATTTTACGCCCTTCTATCAGTTTTATAATTTGTTATACACTTCTTAATTGTTAGTATAACACACTATTTGTACAATGTCAACGAACAAAAAGAACGCCGCAAAAAACAAATCGGCGCTCTTTTTTATTTTAGTTTAACTTTGCCTTTAGTGCTTTTATCACGTGGTGGCAATTCACTATTTTTTCTGCGAGTTGACCTTTTGAAAAATAGTAATGGTTTGCCGCCTCAAAGCCAATAGCGGCATTTTCATTCATAAGAGAAAGCATTTTTTCTGCTATTTTTATCTCCTCTTTTGCCATTTCGATAGCATAGGAAAAGCGTTTTTCCCTTCTTGCACGAATGAACTTTATCTGATTTAAAGAAGACTTGAAAAGGCAATAGGTCGCGTTTGCCATAACTTTCAACTCGTCTGCGTCGGAATCGGTAAGTAAAGAAAGTCCGCGCTCCCACCCCGTGCAGAGTTTTTCAAACTGACTTTCATACACGTCGGCAGGATAAGACGCGCGCCAACCGTCCAAATCGTCATAGGAATAGCAAGTCATAGTCGCCTTATAGCCTGAATCTTCTTCATAGAGCATTGTCGAAGGACCTGCATTCTGCGGTCCTAGGTAAAGCGTTTGTATGCAGAAAGGAAACTCTGAAAACGCACGCGAAAACTCTTTTTCGGCTTGTGAATAAGCGTGATTTTCGCTTTTATTTTCATAGAAGTGTCTTGCAACTTCCGCAAGATTGATACCCGGGTAACCGCCGAGTGTCCAACTGAGCAAAAGATGCTCAACACCCTCGTTTTTCAGTTTTTCTATATGCTCGCTTACTGTCGGTAACACGGGAATTTCGGGTGTGGTCGACGCCTCCCACGTGGTGTTTACCTGAACTTTCGCGCCTATTTCAAGTCCGCATTCTTTTGCGATTTTCCATTCGTTTTTCGCGAAGTCGCCTGGGCCTTGAATGCTCATCGAATAGTCTATTACGTTGCCTTTCACACCGCCAATACAGTAAGGCACGTCAAGTTCACTCTGTGAGAGCAAGACCACTTTCTTCGGTAATTGACGTATAATATCGGCGGATAAATTCTGCCATTGCCAACTCCACGCAAACACGCGAATGTCGTCGCTGACTCTCCTTGCGCCTTCGTATACGCTTGTAACAGTTTCCGCTATAACGTCGGCAGGATTTCTATCTTTGCATATCGGACAAGTGCATTGCGTTTTCCATGCTCCGCCTGCGTGAGAGTAGCAATTCGTGAGGTTTTCCGAGCGCGTTATCATAAAGAACCCGCCTATTTTCGGCACTTCTCTGCATATCTGCTCAATTGCGTTTGAAAGGTAGTTTTTCACTTTTTCGGTTGATATACAAAGACAAGCGTTTTCGCCTTTTACGTGACCTTTTATATCGGGGTTGTTTTCAAAGAATTCAAGCGGCATACTTCTCGGCTCGTTGATATACAAATAAAGTTTTATGCCATATTTGTCAAGCCGCTCGGTTAAGCGGCGCATTCTTTCAAGTCGCTTTTCGTATCCTTCTGACAAGGACCGGTCAAACGGAAATTCCGTCAAGCGCGAAAGCACGCCCTGCGTCCAAATGCCGTTTACACCGATGTCGCTATACGCTTTTATCTGCTCGTCGGGAAGATATTCTTCGCTTTCAATATCAAATGCGCGTTGATAAAGCCCCGAAAAAGCATATATCATTCGGGTTTTGAAAATTTCTTTTCCGTTTTTATCTATTTTCGGCGGATTATATTCAAATTCAAACGGTGCTTTGCCTTTTAAGTTGATTTTCTCGACTATGCGTTTTATTTCTTTCGTTTCTTCTTTTTCTTTTTCATCAAGGTCGCGCCATACGACTTCTTTGCATATCGGTTTTTTGCCGAGTTTTATATCGAGGAAATCTTCTTCGCGAAGAATTGCGGAAAACTCGCTCTCATCCATTCCCAAAAGCGAAAGCAACTGCGAATACGGAAGAATATGCCAAAGACGGCGAATTATCGTTATGTAGCCTTTTTTGAGCCACGTATTGTTTGGCGCATAGTCGGGCAATCCCATATCGCTTATCGCTTTTTCTACTGTCTCTTTTGAGGTTTTCAGTACCTTTGCTATCAATTCTGTCGGCACGTATTCACACGCGCGGAAAATAAACGCCTGTGCTTCTGTCGGGAAATGCGAAACAGAAATTGCTTTTTCTCCAAGTTGCGGTAAAGAGCAAATCATAATCTTTCCTCGTGCTATTATGCGCCTATGTAAACAAATGTTTACATAGGCGCAATTGTTTCATTTTATTTCAAGCAAATCTTGCCGTCTTTTTCACAAATGGGAAGGAAACGAGAGCGTTCCAGTTTGTTCTTCTCGGGGCAATGGATAGACATATATCTTTCACCGTCAAGCGCCTCGAACACCATCGGGTGACCGCCGTTTTCCGAAAAGATTTCGGGCTCTACGTGTGTCCACTTCGATCGGATACTGTCGGCTACAGCACCGAGAACAACGTAATTTCCACCCGGCATAGGCGACCATAAAAGGAAGATTCTTCCGTCGGAAAGTTTCTCAATGAACGGGCCGTCAGAGCCGTAACGTACAAAAGGCCCGCTATCGCGCATACAGTTGTGAGGGTTATTTCCCGAAAGGGGTGATTCTGTGGAATCAAAAAGCAAGAAAGGTTCGCCGACAGAATGAGTAAGGTCATCTGACAACTGAACTGCGGCTATCTCGCCGACGTACGCACCTTTCTCTTCATTGTAGCAATCGGGCCAATCGTGTGAATATACAATATAGGGTACGCCGTCCTCAACGTAGAGTGTACCGTCGATACAACTCTGACCTGCGGGGGTAGCAGGTCTATCCGATATCGGTATAAACGGTCCGTCGGGAGTATCTGCAACCGAGATTTCAGTTCCGCGAAGTCCGTTTTTTCCAAGCATTGAATGGAAAAGATAGAACTTTCCGCAGTATTTATGCACCTCGGGTGCCCACAACTGCCCCTTCGCCCAAGAGTCATCCGAAAGCGTATATACGACAGTAGGCTCTTCCCAATTTTCAAGGTCGTAACTCTTGTGCATGTAAATCACGCGTCCTGTATACTCGTCTATCGATCCGTAAAGATAATAGCAACCCTCGTGCACAACAACAAACGGATCGCGTATGCGGATTTCCGAAGTCTTTTTCATTTCTGTTTCCTCTTTCGTTCTTTATTTTAAGTCGATTATTTCGTCGCCGTGTTTGTCCATCCACTCACACGCAGCGTCGTATGCTTCATAGTCAAGGTCTGCCATTGTGTTTGTATGGAGAACAACGCCCTCTATCTCGCCTGCGAGGAGTTTTTCTCTATACCAATCAAGTTGCCACTTGACCGCCTCGCCTGTCGCCTGCTTTTCTTCACCGAAGTTGTAAAGGTAGCAACCTACCATCCTTCTCTTACCCTCGGTCATCTTTTTGAAGATTTCAAACTTTTCAGGGATAAGCGGTACTTCGCTTTCCTTCCACGTCCACATAATTATTCCGTCGAAAGGATTTATATAATCAAGGAATGCTTCGTCGTTTTTCGGGTCGATGCCGAATTCAGACGTATAAAGCACCATCCACATATCAAGCGGTGCTATTTCGTTATTGTGCAAGTGGTGATGTATCTTCGAAAGATCCTCTACGCGAAAATCCTTGAATTTCTTCTGTCTTATAAAATCGTCGAATACTACGTGACGCACGTTCGGGAAATCTTTTGCCATTTCTATGTACTCGTCTATGAGTTCGGGATTTTCCCATGCACTAAAGCATTCCCAACCTACCGCGTTGAGAGTTTTGAAACTCTTGTTATACTGGCGTTTGTTGACGGTTACTTCTATAGGTGTCATAAACGTGTTTCTAACTCCGAGGTAGAGGCACGCTTCCATAGGTGTCATTCTTGATACGTTGTCATTGCCGAAATCGTGATTGTACATTCCTTCGGGGTGTCCCCATAACCAAAACTTGTCTCTCAATAACATATAAAATTCCTCCGTTTTCCGAAATGCAATCTTTCCATAAATAGCATTTTCGACTTCATTGTAACATCATTTGCACCAATAGTCAATAAATCAATTGCTTGAGTTGTTCTGCAAGAATTCAAGTATAACTTGATTTTTCGCCTTTTTGACAAGTCTTTTCTCAAACTTATTATATAATAATAATTATTCAAATGCAACATATATTTTGACATTTAAACTCAAAATTTCATTTTTATCAAAAAGACGCGCAAGCAAAAATCTTACGCGCCTTTTGTTTTTATTAGTTTTCCAGAGTTGCCTTTGCAAGTGTTTTTCTCAACTCACAGATAGGCATATCCGTGATAAGATAACGTTTTTCGGCTATCGGAAGTCTTAAAATACCGTCTTTTCGCTCGACGGGAATTCCCTCTCCGCCTAGTTCCGTTACGTAACTTACATCGCCTTTTATATCTGGCACAAGCATTACGCCGTCGCCTTTGTTGTGCCAACATACCGCATAACTTTTGCCTTTACGTTCAAGTGTGAATACGGTAGCCGTACCGTCACCGCCGAAGGCGTCTTTCACTTCTTCCCAAGCGGCAAGTTCTAACTTCCCGTCTTCGTCTATAAGAAGAGTATGCTCTGTCTCGGTCTTCTTCAATTCCGCTTTTATTTCGTCTGTGACAAAGCCCGTCTCGCGCGCCAATTCCCAACGGCGAAACGTTTCAAGCATATCGTCATAGCGCGGAATTTGCTTCAATATTTCTCCCGAAGCACCGTAGCCGCCCGAGAAACTTCCTGGGCAGTCGCAAGCCGCCGCAAGTGCCGTGCCATACTCGAAAATATCGGGACGTTGCTCGCCGCGGCACGACCACCAACCGAAGTTTATTCGTGTGAAATCGTTCGCCATGTGCGGAACTTCGGCGAAGGGGTGCTTCACTATCATTTCCTTGAAATTACTCGCATCCCATACGTCAAAGGCGTTTCCGCCGCTTATCATATGCCACGAGAAGTGGGATTTTGCCGCGCCCTCGCAGAATATGGGTTTTCTTGTGAGTTTTTCATACACGCGCCATTGCGCAAGACCGACGTTTATATCAAAGGGGGGATTCGTACCTTCTGAGCCGTCGAGATAGAGGAATTCAAATCCCGCGTCATACAAATTCGCCATATTCGTCGCAATCTCGTCCTGAAGGCTCGTGCGCTGGTCTATATAGACGCTGTTGCCTGCGAATTCGCTTACGTCAAGAACGCCGCCAATCGTGCCTATCTCGTGAGATTTTTTATACGTATCGTTAAATCCGCGTGTGCATCCCGTAAAGCAATAAGGACGCTCGGTTGTAAAAGATTCGTACTGAATAAGTTCACCCATAAATCGCAATATGCGGTGCTTTTCAAACAACGGCGCATTTTCGGGATTTTCCTCTACGTAGATTGTGGTATCATCCTCTCCTATCGACTGTGCAAGTGTGAAGTATTGGGAAAGATTAAGTCTATGGTCTGCTATGGGGGTCAGGTATTTCGTTTTCATGCCGACATGAGGATGAAGCGCATGAAGTCCGGGGATTATACCCGCCGCCCTGATTTTATCAAGCATTCTGACAAGGTCTTCTCTTCCATTCGGGAAGGTGTCGCGGTAGTTGTCATACTCTCCCGAGCGGCGAAAACTACCCGGCTCATTGAGTATTGCGGAGTAGTACATGCACATAAACTTAAATCCGCCCTTTTTGGCGTACTTTATGTGCTCGTCTACTGTATTGGGATTTACGTTACTTGCCCAATAATAAGAACGGTTTATGAGCGGCGAGCGTCTGCTCTCCACTCCTCGCGGAAGGTCGTAGTCCTTTTCGATAGCGTCTATCGCGTCAAGAAGTTTAGAAGACTCGGACACAACAAGCGCAACTCCTGCATTTTTCAGCTTCACCTCGCGTAATGTTTCGCCGTAGAGAATCGTATAATTTTTACGTTTTTCAGAGGATATTCTGGGATAAGGGCAGGAAGAAAGCACGTTAACTGCTGCACGATCATCCCACATAACGTTGAGCCACTCGCCGAAGTGCTCTCTGTTTTTAAGAGGCAGTTGAACGAGTCGGAACTCGGAAACAGGTGGACGGATAGGTAAAACACCACTTCCAAAGGTGTCTTTATTTATTATAAAATCAACGAGCGTGAACACCATATATGAGGGTGCGACCTTGACGTCAACTACCGCTTCCAACTTAATAAGTTCAAAACCTACGATGAGTTTTCCGTCCTCCATACGCACGCGATTTGCACCGAACGTCATGCGTTTTGTAGAATGCGCAAGTTTTACTTCGTTGTTATATGGGCGCTCCTCGGTAAGAGAGAAGAAAGGAAGCTTTTCCGATGTGTAAATGCATTCCTCGCCGTTTGATTTCAGGACAAGGCTCTCTCCTGTCCCCTCGGGCGACAGCACTAATCTGAATTTATCATTTTCAAAAACTATAGACTGCTCATTTAGCATCTTATGTACCTCCGCAGTTGATTTTATATCTTATCAAGTTATATTTTATCACACAAAAATCACTTTTTCTAGCAAATTATTATAATAAAATGGTAAAATACTCACTTTTTTATTATATCACTGTATAAGAGTTTTTAATACAAAATTTGTTATCGAGATATCGCACATTCCATATCGGATATTCTCGGTTCTGTACCGTTTTGACCGTCCGTGGGCGGCACAATTCCGCCTATCCATGATGTTTGAGCGCCCTCGACTTTGATTTTGCCCGATGCAGAAACAGTAACGATAGCAGAAAGAGGCCCTTCAAAAAACCAAGTGCTCGCACCTTGCTTTAGGTCGTCGAGGAGCGTTTTTGTCTTGCCGATTTCATTTCCCTGCTCGTCATAGTTTATTATGTCTGCAGAAAGCGCGCCGTAATGCTTTTTGCTCGGTGCCCAGTAGCCGTTTCTTACGCTATTCACACCAAAATATAAAACGTCATCAATGATGTTCGCACGATTGGTATGCAAGTCACCGTTGATAGCCATCAAAACCGTACCGCGCCGACGCTCGTTTGCTTTTTTGAAGATTTGTCGGACAGCTTCACCGTCGGGGGAATTACCCCACACTACCGAAAAACTCGCGTGTGACAAGACAATACAAGGAATGCTTTTTTCTGCCGAGTCCATCAAAACACTTTGAAGCCACTCAATTTGTATAGGTGCAAGAGAGTTTTCATTTAAATTATCCTCTGGCGGTCCCCAGCTCTCAGGGAGATTGTGCTGCCACTCGTCACTCTCTTGATTGTAAGAATAATTTGTGTCCGTGCAGACAATCCTAAATCCGTTTACGTCAAAATAAAAGTAAGCAATACTGCCGTCGCCGATTTTTCCGTCGGGTGTGCCCCAGACAACATCTCGGTTGTTTAAAAGCGGCGTCACGTTTTTCATACGGTTTTTGCCCTCAAGCTCGTGATTGCCGTAAATGCCATAGACGGGCAAATTAAAGAAATTATTCAGATATCGGTTTGTTATTTCGGGAGACTCGGAATAATTGTTACAAAAGTCTCCTGCATGAATAACAAAATCAACCTTATTTTCATTCGCTCTTTCTAAAATTCTATCCATATCGGCAAGTGAAGTAAGATATAAATTTTCACGGTAATGAAAATCCGAAAACAAAGCAAATTTAATTTTTCTGTTTTGCATAGCACATCTCCTGTCATTCCTTACATGCAGAAAGCTCAATATATGATTCGCTCAAGTTGACCGTGTTGTTTGCGACACGGGAAGTTGTCTGAAGCGAGAAAAGACTCTACTTTCAGATTATTTGTCGCCGTCGTATATTTCGGGCATAAGGCCTGCATTTGAGACAGGCTCACCGTTTGCGTAGAGATGCGATGTATCGCCTAATTGCATACACCTGAATGACACCACGCCTTTCGTCATTTCTGAGGAAACGAGGGTAGTAACCGACGTAGTAGGCATAAAGAAAGTGTGCCAGAGCGCAGACGGTGCAATACCCGTGAGATATCCGAGCAACGCAGACCCGAGCGCAAAGTGGCAGAAAAACGCAATAGTTATATCGCGGTTATCATCGCAACGGAAAATCATTCCGTCGCGCTTGTAGCCGTAAGAGGCGAGAAGGTCGTCTATTCCTTTTTTTGTTTCTTCGAATATCTCTTTTGAATTACTTTTGTTTATGAGGTCAGCTTCGCACCAGTTGTTGCGGTCGAAGAATCTTTCGTCATTTGCCCAGACCTGAGGCGAAAAATCCCACGGCCACACATGATTTGCTTTTCCGTATGGCTCTGTCATTACTCCTCGCCACTCTGCAAGCCAAGGCAAAATCTCCATTGTCATACCTTTTTTCTCAAGGGTTGCCTTTGCCGTGTCTTTTGCTCTGCCGCGCGGTGAGCAATATATCGCGTCTATTTTGGTTTTTTCAAGGCGAGTGGAAAGAAATTCCGCCTCGCGCCATCCTTTTTCGGTAAGCGAGTCTATAGAATAGTCAGGCTCTCCGTGCCTTATTATCAAAATTCTCATTTTGTTCCCCTTTCTGGCATTATCCCCTTCTTCTTATTGCCTTGCCTGAGCCTGCATCTGTATATACTGCATCAACACAAGCAATTTTTCCGCCTATAATTACGTAATCAAGCCCCTCTGCCTTGAGCGTAGGTTGCTCAAAGGTAGCGCAATCAACAAGTTTTTCAAAATCAAAGATACAAATATCTGCATCGTATCCCACTTTGATAATTCCCTTGTTCTTCAAGTCATAGACGCTCGCAGGTAAGGACGTGATCTTTCTTATCATTTCTACAAGCGAGACCACTCCGCGTTCTCTGCAATATCTACTTATTGCTCTCGGGAATGCCGCGCGAAGTCTTGGATGGTATACGGTATTCTTTTTTGTAACTGATGAGTCGGTGCATATCATGGCACGAGGGTAAGCAATAACTCTTTCCACGTCCGCCTCATTCATAGTAAAGTAGCAAGCGCTTGCAGATCCTCGGCAAAGTTCTATTACGCGCAAAGCTGCCTCCAATCCGTCACAGTCAAGCATTTTTGCAATTTCTGTAAGAGTTTTCCCCTGAAATTCGGGGTGACCGTTGCAAGACGTAACAAGCACTCCGTCGTAACTTGAGGTTTCCTGCTTCACAAGGTTTACCTTTATTTGCTCACGCGTTTCGGGGTTTGCGAGATTTTCAAGCATTTTATTGTCGGCTTGGAACTCCTTTGGCACAAACCTCGCCGAAAGAGAGGTAGAGGAAGCAATATACGGATAAACGTCACAGTAAATATCTGCGCCCTCTGAGTTTGCCTTTTCAATAAGAGCAAGTGTCTTTTCCGTCTTTCCGTGATTTTTAACGCCTGCCGCCTTATGATGTGAAATAACGCCTCTTGCGCCTGATTCCTTTGCTATATGTATAAATTCCTCGACAGATTCGATTACGGAGTCGCCCTCGTCTCTTATGTGAGCGCTTATCATACCGCCTTCTTGCGCGCAGACCTTTGCAATTTCTACAAGTTCATCTGTTTTGGAATAACTACCGGGAACGTATATAAGACCGAAGGAAACACCGATAGCCCCTGCCCTGATAGACTCTCTTACAAGTTGCTTCATTTTTTCAAATTCTTCATGTGTAGGTTCTCTGTCTGCAAGTCCCATAACAGTGTATCTGATTGTTCCGTGACCTACAAATGTAGCAATATTCGTGCCGAGAGGAAGTTTATCAAGTTCATTGAAAAATCCTTCTGCAGAACGATTTGACTCATACTGTGAATTTATATGAGGCATAACCGACGAACCGCACTGGCCCGCAACAGAAGTGGTAATTCCCTGCTCGCATTTTTGCTTTTGTTCAGGAAAAACAGTAACGGCATTATCCGCGTGACTGTGCGAATCTATAAAACCGGGGGTGACTACGCGCCCTTTTGCGTCAATTGTTTCTTTCGCTTCATCTGTGCAATTACCGATACAAACAATTTTTCCGTTTTCTATTCCCACGTCGGCTACGTAAGGTTCTGCGCCCGTACCGTCTATTATCTGACCGTTTTTAATAATAATATCCATCATTCTCTTATACCTTTCAAAAATTTACAAAATTTCCAATTCAAACTCATTGTCGGACATTTTCGTAATTGAAGGAATAATTCGTGTCAGTACAAACTATTCTTATGCCGTTAATATCAAAATAAAAATAAGTAATACTTCCGTCACCGATTTTTCCGTCGGGTGTGCCCCATACCACTTCTCTATTGTTCAAAAGCGGTGTCACTATCTGCATAGTGGTACATCCCTCTAACTCGTGATTGCCGTAAATACCGTATGCCGCCAGATTGTATTTATTGTTCAGATACCTGCTTGTAGCCTCGGGCGACTCAGGATAGCTGTTACAAAAATCCCCTGCGTGAATTATAAAATCCACGTCGTTTTCGTTAGCTCTTTCTAAGATTTTATCCAAATCGGAAATCGAAGTCAGATACAAATTTTCCCTGTAATGCAGGTCTGAAAACAGGGCAAATTTTATTTTTCTGTTTTAATATCGTGTAGTTCCGTTTTTGCTATGTAATCTCTTCATGCAAAATAGTTTAATCAACGTTTTTAGTATATATCTTTTCTTTTCCAAAGTCAATATGTTTGCTTCACTAATCACCAAAATAAACAATATACAACTGCAAAATTATATTATTACAATAAAAATCCACCCGCATATGATATGCACCCCAAAAGTTAGACACTTTTGGAGGTGCATATCACTATCTCGTGGTTTTCTTATACAAAAAGAAAAATACGAGAAACACCGAAATGTTCTCGTATTTTTCTTGGCCTTCGCAATGCTCGTAATTTCTTAATTCTAAAAAACTGTCCCTAAGAGAACTGAGCACTCAACTTGGATTTTTTGGCTCGCCGACATGAACTTTTATTGAACACTTCACTTCATCCCGACTTACATCCTTTTTATTTTTGCCCCCGGTCGATTGATGGTAGCATATTTCTCTATTATGTCAAGTAGATATGCAGATAAAATTTTGCTTATAAATTAAATACTTTAGCACGAAAGGTCAAGTAGCAATACTTGGCTTTT
>JAZOLR010000099.1:0-6539 GCA_045653255.1 Eubacteriales bacterium
GCGAAATCGCATATTCAACAAGCATTTTTATGTAAGAACAAATTTTTTCCATTATATAAACCTTCCGCTTTTAAATTTTTATGCTAATTAAATATACCACAACCGCCGCCAAAAATCAAGATTTTTCCACAAATATGTATAATTGTTACATTTGAGAAAACTATAATAAACTATAATAAAAAGAGAACACTTCCGAGTGTTCTCTTTTTTTGCGGTCTCGTCAAAATACGAATCCGCTATTATTTGATGGCTGCCTTATATGCTGCCTCAACGTCTGCTTTAGGTGTGTTGGTGTTTACGGAAGCGAGTGCTTCGTAAGCCGCAGTCTTCTTTGCAGCGGAGAGTTTCTGGAATCCGCTTATATCAAGACCGAAGTAGAGAGCCATATCAGCGAAGTGATTCTGCTTGATTTCATCATCTGTAAGCGTTCTCTTGTATATGCGGATAGCGTACAATTGAGAGTCTGCACCTTCGCCAATTTTGAACAACGCTTCATTCGACTTTGTAGTAGCGATAGGTTGAGCCTCTGCTACGTGAATTGTGTTTATGTAGAGGTCAAGGAAAGACTCGGTTGTTTCGGTTCTGCTCGTAGGGGGATTCGTAAGAGATATGGTATAAGTAACGGGAGTGTAATTTTCTATTGTATAGAAATCGCCAAGCACTACGTCTGCACTTGCCCAGTTATTTGTTTCCAAACTGTAGGAAGACGCTCTCATAAATATAGTGTCCATATCGCTTGCGGAAATACCGATACGTGTAGGGCCGAACATAAATACTGACTGGTTGCTTACGCTATCATTGTCAGGACCGGGAAGGAATGCCGCAAACACCTGAATGGTGTAGCCTTCGCCGCGGTTGAAGTCCTTCTGCAAGTTGCCGAGGCTCAAAGTGCCCTGATAACCGAGAGCGAAATAACCGTTACCGAAATAGGAAGGATAGGTTGTCTTTGCGTAACTACCTGTACCGCTCATATAATAGCCTGTAACGTCGGTAACAAGACCTGTTGCATCTTTGTGAGGATATACTACACCCCAAGTACCGCCGTCAAGTGCACTGTTTGCTCTTTGATAGATAGAGTTAATGTGCCAGATGTAGTCTGTGTACGTTACTGCACGAGCAGCAAATCTATCGGATGCCGAAGCGGTCTCGTCTTCCCAAACCATACTCCTTACAATTTCAGAATCGGGAGTAGCGGTGTAGAAGTCCATCAAAAGAACTGTATCGTCGTCCTTGACGTAGAGTGCTCTGTAGTCGTCAACGTTCGATACCTTTTCTTTAGGCTGTTCTTCGGGAATTCTAACCGTTGCCGTAACTACTGCAGTAGTGGTAGGAACGGGAACTGTTGTGGTAGTAACCTTTTTAGTTGTGGTTGCTTTTGTTGTCGTTGCCGCCTTTGTAGTAGTTGCCGGGATTTCGGTTGTAGTAACTGCCTCTGTGGTTGTTACTGTCGTATCTTCGGTAACTTCGGGTTCTTTTTCGCCGCCGCAAGCAGTGAATGCAAGCGTTACCGCAAAAATAAGAACGAACAATAAAATTGTAATCTTCTTCATTGTTATAATCCTTTCAAAAATGTTTTTACCAGATACAGTATATCACAGATTTTGTTAAATTTCAATTATTTTTTTAATAATCTCAATTTTTTGCTTTTTGGCTTTTTTTCGATATATGCATATACTGAAACAGAAGCCAAAAACAAGGAGATTTATATATGAAAATTCTCATAATAGGAGGGGACGCGCGGTTTTCGATTGTAGGCGAGTGCCTTTTAAAAGAAGGTCACGACGTATACGCATATAAGAACGCAAGTGAAAATATGAAAAAGCAAAGCGACCTCTCTTCTGTTTCTCAATTTGACACCGTAATACTTCCTCTCCCCGTCTCACGTGACGGAGTGCATATAAATACCCCCGATTTCCCCGATGAAAAGATAGTTATTTCCGACCTGTTTGAACGAATACCGAAAAACAAAACTCTGCTTGTCGGCAAAATTTCCCGCGCACACAAAGACAAAGCAAAGGATTTCGGACTTCGCGTAATAGACTATTATGAAAAAGAATTCTTCACCGACGAAAACGCATATATAACCGCGGAAGGTGCGTTAAACCTCGCGGCAAACGAACAGAAAAAGACAATACGGCACTCAAGTCATCTCATAATAGGCGGCGGACGGATAGCGCGGTATTTGCTCTTGCTTTTGCGCGGTTACGGCGCGCGCGTGACGCTCTTGGCAAGGAACTCTCACGACTTGCGCTGGGCTTACGTTATGGGGGGATTGCCTATCGACCTTTTCGGCGAAAGCGAAGATATAGAACGAGCAATGGCCGAATGCGACGTTATATATAACACAGTCCCCGAAATCACTATTCCCGACTCTGCGTGCGAGTATATAAAAAACGGCACCGTTTATATAGAACTTGTCGGAGACGAAAAACTGATAACTCCGCTTCTTTCTCAAAAATGCGCGTACACCGTATGCGCGAAAGCATTGCCGAGCAAATACGCCCCCGAAAGCGCAGGTATGCTTTTATATAAAACAATATCCGAAATAATAAAAGAAAGGGTGAACGAAAAATGATAGGATATGCGTTTTGCGGTTCTTTCTGCACTCTCTCACACTCGCTTGCGGCAATGAGGCAACTCTGTGCCGAAGGCTACGATATACAACCGATAGTAAGCGAAAAGGTATACGAAACCGACACTCGTTTCTGGCGGGCAAAGGATTTCTGCGACACGGTGCGCGACCTCTGCGGCAGGGATATTATACACACTATAGTAGACGCAGAGCCGCTAGGACCGAGTATAAACCTTGACGCTTTGATTATTGCCCCTTGCACGGGAAACACCCTCGCAAAAATAGCGGGCGGTATCACGGATTCCTCTGTGACAATGGCGGCGAAAGCGCACTTGAGAAGCGATAGGACAACGCTTATCGCTCTCGCGTCAAACGATGCAATGTCGGCTAACCTCTCTAACATAGCAACCCTCTTGCTTCGCAAAAACGTCTATTTCGTGCCTATGCGACAAGATGACCCCGAGAAAAAACCTCACTCGCTCGTCTCGGACTTCACGCAACTGCCCGAATGCCTTTCTTCCGCTTTGAAGCATAAGCAACACACCCCCATATTCTTGTAAAACAAAAAGACGAAGAATGAGGATTTCTTCGTCTTTTTTACGTAGTATTATTTTCTATATTCGAGCAAACGGCGTTCACGTAAAAATCCTACTTTCATTTCAAGCAAGATGTCGCGGAAACCGTGCTCACGCGCGAGTTTATAATATTTCTTCGCTTTTTCTATATCCTTCGGCAATCCGTCGCCGTATTCATAGTGGCAACCAAGGACGTACTCCGCTCTTGCGCTACCCATTTTCGCCGCTATGGCGCGGAGTTTTATTGCGTTGCTTATTTCTCCGCGGGCGTAAACTTCCGTCGCCGCCCAGTATATCGCTCTTGCGCGTTTTTTCTGTCTGCGCTCTGCTATTTCGTCAAGAAGTCTCGTTGCATCATCGTAAAATCCCGCATCGCGAGCCTCTGTCAAGAGTTTCTCTGCCATACGGAAGTCGACGTTTACACCGCCGCCGTTTTTGTAACACATACCGAGATTGAATTTCGCGGTTGCGCTTCCCTCGTCTGCCGCCAATCTGTAATAATGCACGGCAAGGCGTAGATTTTTCTTGCAACCTATTCCGTTTTGATAGCAGTAACCGAGGTTACAAGCGGACGCGCGGTGTCCCATATCAGCAACCGCCGTATAAAGTTTTACCGCTCTTTCGTTGTCGCCGTCTTTTTGCGCTTCTACTGCGGCATTGAAAACTTTCGTAAACGCGTCGAATATCTCGTTTATTTTATGTATTGCAGGTGCGTAGGTCTTCAAAGCGGACTTCTGATAAAGTTTCACCGCTTCGGGAATGTTCTTTTTACAAAGTTTGCCTTTGAAAAGAGTATCAGCGAGAAGACAAATAGACGAAGCATCGCCCGTCTCTGCGGCAAGTCTGTAACATTCGATACACTTTTCGTTGCTCTTTTCAACACCGACTCCCAAGCGGTAGCACTCGGCAAGCGCAAGAATGGAATCAAGATGCCCTACGCGAGAGGCTTTTTCATACCACTTCACCGCAAGTTCGGGGGACTTCGTCACACCGACACCTTTTTCGTAACATTGCGCTGTGCGATACTGTGCTCTCGTGTAGCCGAGTTCCGCAGAGCGCAAAAGAAAGTAGAAAGCAATATCGAGTTCTGCGCGGAGTTCCGCTTCAAGCGCCAAGTCATATAAAGACTCGCTTCTGTCGGGCAAAACTATTCCGTCGGGTTCTATCGCCTCGCACTCACCTATACGGCGCAGAAGTCTCTTTGCCTGCTTTTTGAGTTTTTTATCACTTTCGGTTTTCAAAACGTAATATTTTGCATAGAAACAATTACGTTCGAGGACTTTTCCTTCGAGATATAACTCCGCCAACGCAAGAGCAGATTCACCGCCGACCGATTTTGCCGCTTTTTCGTACCAAAAAGCCGCGTCAAGTCCGCTTTTCCCCGAAAGTTCCCCCGTCTCGTAACAATACGCAAGAGCCTCGCACGCAGGAACATTTCCAAGTTCTGCGGCTATGCGAAGTCGGTAAAGCGCATCGCCCGAAACGTCGCGGGATTTTTTCTCTCTCATTATTCGGTAAATAGCATACGCGCCTTCGGGAAGCATTTTCTTCGCCGTCTTTCTGTAAAGTTCAAGCGCGCCGTTTATATCCTGCTTTGTCCCTCTGCCGTATTCCTTGCATTCGGCAAAGCGGTATTCCGCCTCGGTCACACCGTCATACGACAAAAATTTATACTTTGTCGCGGCGGCGGAAAATTTTCTTTTCGCCTCGTCGTTTGTCGCCTCGTTATACAAAGCAACTCTTTCTTCGGGTGTGAAAACGTATTGCGTATAGCAGGAAGGACATTCCGTGCCGTGTGTTGTTATTTTAAATTCTTTTCCGCATTTTCTGCACTTCAACGCCTTTTCCTCCTATCCTATGTAGTTATTTTCTTTCATTTTTTCAATGCCGTCTGCCAACGCATCAACCAAAGCAGACTGCCACGTTTCGTCTATTAGCATTTTTATATCGCTCTCGTCGGAAATAAATCCCATCTCAACAAGAAACGACGGAATGTTTCTGTTCTGCAAAACTATGTAATCGCCGTCGTCAATTATACGGCATTCACGCATCTCGGTAAAGTCTTCGGCAATACCCGTAACGCATTCGGCAAGAATTCCGACACACTCAAGGGGTGAAAAAGTACCGCGCCCGTTGTAGAAAATTATCGGCCCCCACGCGCGACCACCGCCCGCATAGGAATTGCAATGCAGACTTATGTACAAATCCGCGCCCAATTCGTAAGAATAGTCACGGCGTGCTCTCGCTTCTTCCGTCGTGTTCTTTCCGCCGAGCATTGACTCGTCTGTTTCACGTATCATTACGACCTCGTAGCCGAGAGAAATAAGTTTTTCTTTCAGTTTGAGCGCGACGGTGAGATTTATGTCTTCTTCCCAGTATGCAACTCCGTCAACAACACCGCCCGCCCCCGGGTCGTTTCCGCCGTGTCCTGCGTCAACGATTACGGTTATTCCGTTTCCTTTTGCCGTAGTAACGGGAGAAATTGCAGGCACGCTCGGCTCTTCTGTCGTAGTAACGGTAGTCGTGACTTGCGTTGTTTGGAGTGTTGTTACAGTCGGCAAAAGTGACGGTAACGCACCGCCGCCGTTATAATCCGAAAGCAAGGACGAGCAAGAAACAAGCGACAAAAACGCAAGAGTTAAAACAAATATAAGTGATACGCGTTTTGTCATATCTTTCGTCCTTTCTTGTAAACTTTTATTGTCATTTTGCGTGTTTTTCGGTTCAAAAACCGATATTTGCAATAATCAATTTATTTTAGCATATTTAAAACGAAAAAACAAGTCGTTTAAAGTCAAATTTACATATATATTTAATTTTTAAAAAGAATAATAAAAAGGAAAAACGGAAAAGATAAAAACCGAGACAATTTCATTTTTTATTTTTCAAGAAAGGGAAAATTGATATGTTTAACAAAAATAACCACTGCCACTGCAACACAAGCCACGCGCTCTGTCTATTATGCGTTCATCTTGTGTTGGTAGCAGGCATCTCCTACGCATTCGTATGCGCTTGCAACGGCAAACTTCGCCGCGCGGCAAACAAAATAAAACACGGCGCGGAAGAATGTATAGACACATGTCGTGACGCCTATGAAAACATCAAGGACGAGTTAACCGATTAACGCCGAAAACTGTCCACTGTCCGCTTCCAACTGTCCACTAAAAAATCCGACTTCGCTTAGCGTAGTGCCCTTGAGGACACTACGCAACTATGATCGCCTGCGGCGAGTTTAGAGTTATGATTGGCTGCGCCAAGTTATGATGTGCCTTCGGCACAGTTTGAAGAAACAAGGCGATCATATCATAACGTTTGCTAAGCAAACTCATAACGGCGAGCATAGAGTTGCTATGCAACTCGACGAGCCTTATAACTCATAACTAAAAAAGCTT
>JAZOLR010000100.1:0-6430 GCA_045653255.1 Eubacteriales bacterium
CGTTACTTTCACTATATACGTTGGTGACAGAAAGACGGGAATGCTTATACCGAGCGAAACTGTAAACTTCTCTTATCAGGTTGAAGGCGGTTCAGGCGGAAACACAACACTCTCTGCTCCAAACGGAGTATGTTCGTATACAGTTCCCGCGTCTGAATTTTTAACTACCACACTCAAAGACAAGGGCTTTGCAGTAAAGGCTTGGGCAAGTATCCCGGGTGTACAGAGAAACTTCCAAGGCGGTGTTATCTTCGATATGGATAAGATAACAGTATCCGCAGAAGAGCCCGAAGACTTTGAAGAATTCTGGAAAGGTCAGATAGAAAGAGTGCTCGAAGTAGACCCGACCGACACGGTAGCGGACAACACCTACGGCAAAGTAGACGGCTATGACGCAGTAGTTATATCCGACATAAGAAGAAGTGAGGACGAAAACGGTCACGCAGTTTATTCGAAAGAATACGGAAACACCATTACAGAGGATAACTACTTCCACGCATACCGTATTGACGCAGAAAGACTTGCGTACTTGCAGGAGAAAGGCTATAACACGACAGTAAACGCGACAACGCTCGCTTTGTACGACATCTATGAGATTTACCTCAAAGCCCCCGGCCCTGCTCCTGTCGCCTGCATACTCGCCATTCCGAAGAATATAAGAGAGTATAGTGTATATAGAGTTACGTTCTCAGGATACGATGCATCCGCCCCCGGAATTGTAACAAACGGCTCTAATATATGCCTCGGAATATCTCATTCAGGTTATTGGGCAGACGCTTCAAGGGGCGAACTCTACAACGAACTTGTCGCAGGAATACTCAAGTACTACGGCAGAGCGTGCGGTGAGATAAACAGCGATTACGCAGACGCAAACGATAACTACATTCTCTATACTTTCTTGCGTAATATTCAGGCTGTCCGCTTTATCACCGACCTTCCCGAAAATACAGACGGAATAGAAGACGAAATCTTGAAGGAAATATACGACAAACTCATTGACATAAAGAAAAAAACAGGCGAAAAGAACGTATATTTGAGCGGCG
Organism: Eubacteriales bacterium; assembly: GCA_045653255.1. GTDB lineage: Bacteria > Bacillota > Clostridia > Oscillospirales > CAG-272 > UBA1740. The sequence continues at coordinate 1,044 of JAZOLR010000100.1, forward strand.
GTAGTATGGGCGGATACCATTCACTCGGTACTGCGGCAGTCGTTGAATTCTACAACAAGTACAACGGCAAAAACGATTACGATATTCCGTTGATAGGCGCAGAAGTAAATTGCCCCACGTTCTGTAATTTCGGCGGTCCTGAAATTGACGGACGCTTTACAAGAACTGCAGTAGATATGGGCTACGAAGGAAAGAATCACAACTACTTTGACGGTGCGTTCTTTGCGCGTTACGTCACAGTCCCCGTAAGTATACCGAAATGCGGCCTTGCGGATTATACGTGCCCTCCGTCAAGTATAATAGCAATGTACAACAACCTTAAATGTCAAAAGTCAATGACGTTCTATCAGAATGCAGTTCATACAAGCCATACTTTGAGCGATTATGTAACTACTACGTTTACAATAAGTTCACCTGCTGTTACGGAGTGATTGTAAACTATAATTTGCATAATGTGTAGTAAAAAACTCAATTGACAAAAAGAAATATCTGTGCTATAATCAAGAAAAAACGCAGAGGTAAACAGAATGAAACGTCTATTTGAAGAACACAAGGTAAGAAAAACTACCGACCTTTCGGGTGCGTGGAAATTCCGTATAGACCCCGATGCAATAGGGGAAGAAAACGGCTGGCAAAACTCTTTGCCGGATGGCGATACCGTAATAATTCCTTCCGTATGGAATAACGAGTTAGGTATGCTTACCTATGAAGGTCTTGGTTGGTATGAAAAGAAGTTTTCTACTTTTGGCGGTACTGTTTGCCTTGAGTTTGGCAGCGTTATGACTGAAGCGACCGTATGGCTTGATGGTGTAAAAATAGGTGCTCACTACGGAGCATTTTCTCAGTTTGAATTTATAGTTACCGACGTCACGGCGGGTGAGCATACGCTTGCCGTGCGCGCGGATAACCGTTTAGACGAGCATTCTTTCCCTCAGAGATTTACCGACTGGCATAACTACGGAGGAATTGCAAGAGAAGTCTTTATACATGAACTTAAAGGAATAACCGTGCTTCGCAATCGTATCGTATACGACCTTGCAGACGACTTCAAAACCGCAACGCTTCACGCAGAGTTAGACCTCTACAACGCGGAAAAAGAAACTTACACTTCTCCTTTAACAGTTACTATCGGTGATAATATTATATACAAACAAACGGTTACTATCGCAGGATACGAAAAAATGTCCGTAAAAACTCCTTGTGTGACGTTAGCCGTTGATACGTGGAGTGCAGAAAATCCGAAACTCTATGATGTGTGTGTTGAGACCGACACTGATGACCTATACGACCGCGTCGGTTTCCGTCGTGTAGAAGTACGCGACAACAACATTCTTTTGAACGGAAAATCTCTTGAACTTCGAGGTGTCAACCGCCACGAAGAGCATCCCGAATGGGGTTTTGCTTTCCCTGCAAAACTGATGAAAAAAGATATTGACTTGATGTTAGACCTCGGTTGTAATACCGTGCGCGGCTCGCATTATCCGCAGGAACGTATTTTTGTGGATATGCTTGATGAGAGAGGACTTTTATTCTGGTCTGAGATTCCTATGTGGGGTTACGGCTTCAATGAAAAAGCATTGCACAATCCTATAATAGTAGAACGCGGTGTCCGTATGCACGAGGAAATGACGAATTATTACTATAACCATCCGTCAATAATCATCTGGGGTATGCACAACGAAGTAAATACCCGATTAGATTGCACAGTAGAAATTACGAAAAAATTCTACGACCACCTTCGCCGCGACGGTGGAAACCGCCTTATCACTCACGCATCTTGTTGTCCTATGGAAGACAGATGTATGCATTTTGACGATTTTATCTGTATCAATATGTATAACGGCTGGTACGGAAACGACCTCGCCGCTTGGGATAAATTCGCTATCGATTTCGAGCGATATATGAAAGAAAAAGATTTGTACGGAAAACCCGTAGTTATGAGCGAATTCGGTGCGGCGGCATTGGCAGGATTCCACGCCCCCTTTGACTCTTTGCGCTGGAGTGAGGAATATCAGTCAGACCTTCTTTGCTACTGTCTTGAACTTTTCCACCGCACAGATTATATGCGCGGATTCTACATTTGGCAATTCTGCAATATCCGCACCTCTCCTACGTTGGACTTAAACCGTGCGCGTTGTTTTAACAACAAAGGCATTCTTGACGAATACCGCAATCCAAAGACGGCATATTTCAAGGTAAGAGACCTTTACCGCCGCTTTGCTTTAGAAGATTACAAATAAACAAAAAAGTGGACGATTTTTATCGTCCACTTTTTTGTTAAATGAATTCAAATTATTTTATAGGACAAGTCCAGTTGAACGTGTCGGGAATGCGTCCCCATTGAATGCCTGTCAAGGTATCGTAAAGTTCCTGAGTGGTTGCACCTATCTTGCCGTTGTTTATCGTGTAGGTCTTGCCGTTGTAGGAAAGAGTACCGATAGGAGAAACGACTGCCGCAGTACCACAGCCCCAACCTTCTTCGAGTTTTCCGTTTTCAAGAGCGTCTACGAGTTCGTCAACACTGATAAGTCTTTCAGAAACCTTTTCGCCCTTTGCGCGAAGGATTTCAAGGCAGGACTTTCTTGTGATACCGGGAAGTATAGAGCCTGTGAGCGCGGGAGTAACGACTTCACCGTCAATTTTGAACATTACGTTCATTGCGCCAACTTCTTCTATATACTTTCTTTCTACGCCGTCAAGCCACAAAACTTGAGAATAACCAAGTTTTTCCGCCTTTTCGCCCGCTCTGTTGGAAGCACCGTAGTTACCGCCGCATTTGGTGTAACCGGTACCGCCCTTTACTGCACGTACGTCCTCGGTTTCAATCATAATCTTAACGGGATTGATTCCTTCAGGATAGTAGTTGCCAACGGGAGAAGCGATAATAACGAACATAGAACGGTTTATCGCATGTACGCCGAGGAAGGGGTCAGCACCGAAAAGGAAAGGTCTTATGTAAAGAGAAGTTCCTTTTGCGTGGGGTACCCATTCTTCTTCTACTTCGATGAACTTTTTGAGCATCTTGAGAGTTTCTTCTTCGTCAAGAAGAGGAAGGCTCATACGGTCTGCCGAGGAGTTCATTCTCTTGATGTTTTCCATAGGTCTGAAAAGTTGTACCTTTCCGTCTTCGCGGCGGTATGCCTTAAGACCTTCGAAAATTTCTGCGCCGTAATGGAATACAGTAGATGCAGGATGAAGCGAAAGATTGTCAAAGGGGACAATTCTCGCGTTGTGCCATCCGTCTGCACGGGTGTAGTCCATTATGAACATATGGTCTGTGAATATTTTACCGAAACCGAGTTGATTCTCATTAGGTTTAGCCTTGGGAGAATCGGTCAATTGAATTTTGAGTTCCATTTCTAATTATTCCTTTCAAAACTAAAAGAATATTTGTATCAGTTGTAGTTGTAACCAATCTCAAGAGCCTTGAGGTTGGATGCGATAAGGTCCTGACGCTTTGCGGAAACTATCTTCGCAAATACGCTGTCCATTGCTGCGAAATCAACTGCGCCCGTCTCTTTGATGAGTTTACCGAGCATTATCATGTTTGCAAGAGTAGGAATGCCTGCCTCGTTTGCCATTTTTGTTGCGGGAATGTAGAACGCGTCAACGTCTGTTCTTTCTATTTTTCTCTCGATAAGAGAAGAATCTACAACTATCTTACCGCCTGCTACAACAGTATTTTCATACTTGTCGAGTGAGGGAAGGTTCATAGCAACGAGTGCTGTCGGATTGCTGATAATGGGCGAACCTACGGGGCTATCGCTGAGTATGATACTGCAGTTTGCCGTACCGCCGCGCATTTCAGGACCGTATGAGGGAAGCCAACTTACCTGACGCTCTTCGAACATACCCTTGTAAGCAAGAAGTTTTCCTGCGAAAAGTACGCCCTGACCGCCGAAGCCTGCTATCAATATCTGATGTGTGCTCATTTTGCTCCCTCCTCTGCCCCTTTACCCTTGTATACACCGAGAGGGTAGTAGGGTATCATCTTTTCGTCAACCCACTCAAGTGCCTTCTGAGGAGTGAGACCCCAGTTTGTAGGACATGTGGAAACTACTTCGATAAGTGAGAAGCCCTTGCCCTCAACTTGATTTCTGAATGCCTTTTCGATTGCAGCCTTTGCCTTCTTTACGTTCTTTACGTTGTTTACCGCAACGCGTTCAAGGTAGTACGCGCCGTCGAGTTCGGAAAGAAGTTCGCATACACGAACGGGATAACCTGTTACGTTTACGTCTCTTCCGTAAGGAGAAGTCTGCGTTACCTGACCGGGAAGAGAGGTAGGAGCCATCTGTCCGCCGGTCATACCGTAGATTGCATTGTTAACGAAAATGATAGTGATGTTTTCGTTTCTTGCCGCCGCGTGTACGGTTTCTGCCATACCGATGGAAGCGAGGTCTCCGTCACCCTGATAGGTGAATACGATATTTTCAGGATTTGCTCTCTTTGCGCCTGTCGCAACTGCGGGAGCGCGTCCGTGAGCCGCCTGAATCATATCGCAGTTGAAGTAGTTGTATGCCATAACCGAGCAACCAACGGGAGCAACGCCTATGCACTTTCCTTCAATGCCGAGTTTGTCTATTGCTTCTGCAACGAGTCTATGTATAATACCGTGCGTACATCCGGGGCAGTAATGCATAGGTGCATCGGACAACGAATGCGGTTTTTCAAATACTGTCATCAGTTTATACCTCCTGCTTTCTTGATTGTGTCAAGAACGTGTTCGGGCGTAGGAATCATACCGCCTGCTCTGTTGCAGAGGAGTACGGGCTTCTTGCAACGGATTGCAAGTTCTACGTCGTCTATCATCTGTCCCATAGACATTTCAACGCATACAAAGCCTTTTACCTTTTCGGCAGCCTTTGCGAGAACTGCCTTCGGGAAGGGCCAAAGCGTGATAGGTCTTATCATACCGACCTTAATTCCTGCTTCTCTTGCCGCTACAATCGCGTTCTTTGAAACTCTCGCCGCGATACCGTAAGCAACAACGCAGATTTCCGCGTCATCCATCATATACTCTTCGTACATAACTTCGTTTTCTTCGATGAACTTGTACTTCTCGAAGCGGTCGAAGTTCTGCTTTTCGAGTTCTTCGGGAATGAGAGAGAGGGAGTTTATTATGTTGTGGGGGCGTTCCATCTTCGTACCTGTTGCCGCCCACGGCTTTTCATATACTTTCTGCTCGGGAATATCGAGGGAAACGGGTTCCATCATCTGTCCCATAGTACCGTCTGCAAGGAGCATTGCTACCATGCGGTACTTGTCTGCAAGTTCAAGACCTTTAACAGTCATGTCCGCCATTTCCTGAACCGATGCGGGTGCGAGAACGATGTTGCGATAGTCACCGTGTCCGCCGCCCTTTGTGGACAAGTCGGATCGTAGCCATG
>JAZOLR010000101.1:0-3095 GCA_045653255.1 Eubacteriales bacterium
TTTCTGCTATGCGATCTATGTATATGCAGAGTAGGGAAATTGACCCTATAACTTTGATAAACACTTTGGTTGAAAACGGCGTGTATAATGAAACTGGCGGAAAAGATTATATAATGCTTCTTGCCAATATAGTTTCTACCGCTGCCAACATCAAAGATTATGCGAAGATAGTAAAAGATAAAGCGATGCTTCGCAAGATAATAGGCGTCTGCGACGAGGTTTCCGGAATCGCTTATTCCGAGCAGGGAAAAGCGGAAGAAATAGTAGACCTTGCAGAACAGAAAATATTTGACATCGCTGAAAAAAGATCCTCAAAAGAGTTTCGTCACATAGGCGACATAATGAACGGCGTTTATAAGAGCCTTGAAGCACTTGCCGATCACAAAACGGAGATTACAGGTTCGAAGACCGGATTCTCGGCACTTGACCGCGCACTTGTTCAAATGGGACAAGGTGACCTTGTTCTCGTTGGTGCGCGTCCCGGTATGGGTAAAACCAGTTTTGTTATGAACATTGCCGTTAACGTTGCAAAACAAAAGAAAACTGTCTGCGTATTTTCTCTCGAAATGCCTGGCGAGCAGTTGGTAATGCGTATGTTGTCAAGTGAAGCGCTTGTAGACAGTTATGCGTTGAGAAGTGGTGAGATAAAGCAGGACGACTGGCCGAGACTCGCAACTGCTGCAAGTGAACTTGCAGGTTGTGAAATCCTTATAGATGATACTTCGGCTATTACAATCACCGACATGAAGTCAAAACTTCGCCGAGTTAAAAATCTCGGACTTGTAGTTATTGACTACCTTCAGTTGATGCAGAGCGGTAGAAATATTGATAACCGTGCGCTTGAACTCGGTGAAATATCAAGAAACCTTAAAATAATGGCGAAAGATTTTGGCATTCCGATACTTTGCTGTGTTCAGCTTTCAAGAAATACAGAAGGCAGACAAGTAAAGAAACCTATGCTTTCCGATATTCGTGAATCAGGTTCAATCGAGCAGGATGCCGATATAGTTATGTTCCTTTATAGAGATGAATACTATCAGAATCAGTCTGATGCCAAGACAGTTGAGCAGGAAGCGAATACGGCGGAAGTAATAATAGCGAAAAACCGTCACGGCGCACAAGGTACTGTAAAGATGGGATGGATAGGCCAGTTTACCAAGTTTAGAACTCTTGATGAAGAAAGCGCAGGACCTCCCTCGTGATTTCGTATGCTGACATTGATAAAAAGTTTGGAAAATCTTATGAACAGTTCAAGCATATCGTCTCTGAATACGGTATGCTTGATAAATTTAAAAGTGGCGTTGCGGTAGGATTGTCTGGTGGCGCAGATTCTGTATTTTTGTTGCTTTGCATGAAGTTTCTTTCCGAAAGACACTCCTTTCCTTTGTGCGCAATTCACGTAAATCATGGTATACGTGGGGAAGAAGCGGATAGAGATGAGAAGTTCTGCCGCGATTTATGTTCCGGTTTGGCGGTTAAGTTTTTCTCTTGTTTTGCTGACGTTCCTTGCATTGCAAAGGAAAAAGGCATTGGATTGGAAGAAGCGGCAAGAAACGTAAGATATGCTTTTTTTGACAAGGTGTTAGAGAATGAAAAGGATTACAGTTATGTTGTTACCGCGCATAACGCAACCGATAATGCGGAAACTTTGATTTTTAACACTTTTCGCGGCGGCGGAATTTCCGCAATATGCGGCATTCCGATAACGAGAGGAAATATTCTTCGTCCACTCATAGCGATAAAAAAGAAGGATATACTTAATTCTTTGACAGAGAATGACATCGAATACGTTACCGATTCAACGAATAAAGATACAAATTACACAAGAAATTTTATAAGGCAGGAAATTCTTCCGCTTGTGGAAAAACTGAATCCTTCTTATTGTGAGGCGGTGCGTCGTTTGAATAGCAATGCTTCTGCGGATTCGGAATTCATTGAAAAACAAGTGGATTTGTTCTGTGGCGAAAACAATATTCTGGAAAGTGCCGACAGGAATTGTTTTGTAGGGCTTGACTATGCTATTATGTCACGAGTGGTTGTACGCATGTATAAAGCCTCACTTTCGGGAATTTGTGATGCCGACCTTGAATATACTCATATAAAGAAAATTTGTTCTCTTATAAACAGTAATAAGATTTTTTCTTATGATATTCCAAACTCTATGACTTTTTGCGGAGAAAGGGATAAATTATACGTAAGAAAGAAGTCTCTTGCGCCACAAAAAACGGAATATAACGCTGAACTCCATTTAGGTCAGAATTTCATTCCCGAATGCGACGGCTTTATATATCTTACCGAGGATAAAAACGATCCGTCTATTGCAAAGTTTATAAATGTTTACAAATTATCAATACAAGCAACTTTTGTATTTGATACAATATGTGGTAAAGTATTTATGAGAAATCGTAAAGACGGCGACAGTTATAGATACGGAAATATGACACACAAATTGAAGAAGTTATATAATGATGCAAAACTTTCTGCAGAGGAAAAAAATCACCGCCCCGTCATTTGCGACGATGAGGGGATTTTGTGGGTTCCGGGATTCAAAGTAAGAGAAGGGAATGCATCAAAAGGACAATCGGGAAATTCCAAAAAAATTTACGCTTTGTATTGTTACAATGGAGGAAAAAATGCATAAGGACGTAGAAAAAATTCTTGTAGACGAAAAAACTCTTGATTCTATCGTCACAAGATTGGCAGGCGAAATAGACAACGATTTTAAAGACAGTAAAAATAGTGTAGTGTTGCTTGGTATTCTTAAAGGATCTATTGTGTTTATGGGAGATCTTATGAAGAAACTTGACACTCCCGTAGATATCGAGTTTATGAAGGTATCTTCTTACGGTGCTGGAACAAAAACTACAGGAAACATTACCATTCACCTTGATTTTCAGAGAAAAGATATTGAAAATTGTGACATAATAATAGTTGAAGATATTATAGATAGTGGAAGAACACTTTCCTATCTTGTTAAATATCTCTACAACAAAGGGGCAAATTCAGTAAAAACCTGCACTTTGCTCGACAAACCCTCAAGACGAGAGGTTGATTTCACACCCGATTATTCCGGAATGGCTATACCCGATGAATTT
>JAZOLR010000102.1:0-9085 GCA_045653255.1 Eubacteriales bacterium
TCAAATTTTCTTGCAATATATACAAAGCATCATCATAAAAAGATATACTTTGGATTCTTTCCAAATCCGTATTAGTATATATTAGTTTTCCTGATATATCAACGACGTTTAAATAGTTTTTACTATTTGAATTTTCATAAGAAAACGAAAGAGCAACCGCATCTTTTCCGTTATATGAAATTGCATCTAACTGATCTGCATTATAAGATGATAAAGATTCTTTTTCGCCTTTCTTGTTATATAAAAACAACTCGTCAGAACAGCAAAGCAAAAGTTTATCGTTTGACGTAAAGAAAATTTTCAACGGTAGTTTGTTGTTGTCTGTAACAGTATAAATAAGTTCGGCTTTATCAACTTTATAAACAGACAATACAGAATTAAAGGTAGCATTTTCTGCAGTCAAAGTAGATATACCGATATACTCCCCATCAGAAGACAAAGCGACGTCAGATACGTGTCTATTATTATTGTAACGCCCTATCAACTTGCATTTTTTGTTGTATACCATAACACTCGTAGTGCTTTCGCGAGATTTAGTTGAAATGCAAAAAACACCGCTATCGGAAACTGCCGCAGATATAATTCCATATTCACAGTCTTCTTCCTCGTATAATTTTCCTATTTTATTATACACAGAAAAACGATTGTTTCCAAGGTCATATACTTTAAACAATGACTCACATGTAACTATTTGCGGATTTTCATACGAAACGGAATAAGAATACAATTCGCGCCCCGAAGAAACATTGTAAAGATACACTCCGCTTTTAGTAACTACGATGAGATTTTCATTATACGAAGAAAAAACTGCGGACGAATCAAAATCATAAGTAACCCCGAGTTCATCATCTGAAAACATCGAGTTATACTCCGAGTCAACGACCTCAACCAGACGTTGAACATTGTCGTAGGTCATACTGTCGCCAAAGAAAACAATAGAAATAAGCAAAGCGGAAACCAACGCTAAAAGTGACAACATTCGCAAAAACTTAAAGCGTTCAGTCCATTTTTTATAATATGCGCTATCGTGTGAAATTATATTAAAGTCATACACCGCCCTAGGAAAACGCCTCATGTTATCACCCCTTTCGATAAAAATCTGACAATCTACTTTGTTTCGGTTGAATTATTTCAACACAACATTATCTTTACCAAGCAATTCTCTCAATCCTTCAATCGTTTTCCCGCGTTTTTCAACCGTATAATCCTTGGCAGAAAAATACTTATTATGTTTTTGAGAAAACACAAAGAGTTGCAATTCACCTTGTTTTTTGCCTATCAAGTCAAATGCCTGTCGACAAACGTCGCTGTCAATAGAATCTACTTTTATATAAATTTTGGAATACTCCGTTTCAGAAGAGGAATCAATATTTCGCGGTTGTTTATCTCCAATATAATCCTCATCTTGTATTAACGCTATGGCCGAAGTCAATATAAGTTCTACGTCTCCTTCGTCACGCAGAGATATCGTCCCCTCTATATACAAAGCAGCATCTTGAGTAATTAAGTCTCCATACTTCTCAAGCTCTTTTGAAAAAACGATAACTGTAATTTCAGAAAGAAAATCCTCTACGTCCAAAAAGACCAATTGAGAGCCATTTTTAGTTGTTTTGTTTGTTCTATTATTGACAATACAAACTATTCCAACTTTTTGTCTTTCTTTATATGAAGAAACTTTGTTTTCGCCATCATTTGTAAAACATGAAACTATATCTGCAATTTTTTCATAACGAAGTTGTGACAAGTGTTTTTTGTAATTATCAAGCAAATGCCCTGAAAAATACATGCCCAAACTTTCTTTTTCAAGCATCAGAAGTTCTTTTATACTAAACTCTTCCATTTCGGGATATTCAAATTTCTTATCAACTGCGTTCAAAACACTAGCACCGCTGAAAAAGTCTATTTGTCCCGACACGTTTCCGTATCCCTTGTCGGAATATTTTTCAATAACTGCGGAATACGAATTCAAAAGTTGAGACCTGAAAACTCCAAGCGAATCAAACACGCCCGCCTTGATAAGCGATTCTATTTGGCGTTTATTTATATCAAACTTGCTTGTCCTTTTTACAAAATCTTCAAAACCCGAAAACTTTCTTTCTTTCCTTACCGATATTATATTTTCGATAAGGTGTTTTCCTATCCCTTTGATAGCCAAGAGTCCAAAACGAACGTGTCCGCCGTGAACGGAAAATCCAGCCTTACTTGTATTTATGTCGGGGGGCAAAACCGATATGCCCATTCGCTGACACTCTGTTGAATATTCTTTTATTTTAACCGCATTACCAAGAACAGACGTCATCATAGCAGACATATACTCTGCAGGATAATGTGCTTTCAAATATGCAGTTCGGTAAGATAAGGTAGCGTATGCCGCTGCATGACTTTTGTTGAATGCGTAACTTGCGAAACCAAGCATTTCATCAAAAATCTTCTTTGCAACAGTTTCATCTATACCCCTCTGTTTAGCACCCGCTATAAAATCTTCTTCCTCTGCGCGTAGACGCTGACTTTCCTTTTTTGCCATAGCACGTCGCACGTTATCTGCACGGGCGAAAGAATAACCCGCAAGGGCACGGAAAATCTGCATAACTTGTTCTTGATAAACTATACAACCGTAAGTTTCTCCAAGAATGCTTTCAAGTTCTTTCGTAGTATACGTTATTTTTTCCTTACCGTATCGGCGAGCGATATAGGTAGGAATAGACGCCATAGGACCAGGTCTGTACAAGGCAATCGCAGCGGTGAGGTCGTATATATTTTTAGGGACCATTTCCATGAGAGTCTGCCTCATGCCTTCCGATTCGAGTTGGAAAAGACCGCCTGTAAAACCGTCTGATATGAGTTTATATGCTAATTTATCTCCATCTTGAACTGCTTCTATAGAAAAATTCGGTTCTTTTTCCCTTATTTCCGTCTCAGCATCAGAAATTATCGTTAGATATCTAAGTCCAAGAAAATCGAATTTAACCAATCCCAACTTTGCAACGGTATCCATATCATATTGTACAACGACACTTTCTCCGTTGACCGCCAAAGGAACGTAGGTATTTACTGCGTTTTCGGTTATTACTATGCCTGCCGCATGGGTAGATGCGTGACGAGGCATTCCCTCTAAACGTTTTCCATAATCAATCAATTTTCTTACTTGCTCAGACTCCTTATACATTGCCGCAAGAACTGGATTATTCATAGCAACATCGAAAGTTATTCCCAATGATTGCGGAATCAATCTTGCTACTTTGTCTATTTCACTGTAAGGGAGAGCAAGTGCGCGACCGATATCTCTCACGGCGGCTCGCGGTGCTAACGTACCGAAAGTTACTATTTGAGCGACTCTTTCGTGTCCGTATTTCTCTTTTACGTATGCTATGACTTCCTCACGTCTTTCATAGCAAAAGTCCGTATCAAAATCGGGCATAGAAATTCGTTCAGGGTTCAAAAATCTTTCAAACAGCAATCCGTAAGCAAAAGGATCTATTCCCGTAATACCAATACAAAAGGCAACCATACTGCCTGCACCCGAACCTCGTCCAGGACCTACAGAAATATTTTTTTCTTTTGCATAGGCAATAAAATCTCTTACAATAAGGAAATAATCATTAAAACCCATTTTATCAATAATACCTAGTTCGTACTCAATACGTTCTTTGTATTCAGATAAATTGGCGAAAGAAAAATCTATATTTTTTTGTTTTACGCGTTCGTCAAGTCCGGCAAAAGCAAATTTTCTGAGCAATTCTTTTTGAGAATTTTCTGTAGTGCCGGGAACGTGCGGAAGATAAAACTTGCCAAAAGTAAAATCAAAATTGCACATCTCGGCAATTTTTGCCGTATTTTCTATAGCATTCGGATATTCCGCAAAAATTGCGCGCATCTCATCGGTTGATTTATAGTAATAATCATCTGTTGAAAAACCAATAGGTCTGCCGTCCGTGATTACACTATTAGTCTGTATACACATTAAAATAGCCTGTGCATCTGCATCATTCTTTTCAATATAATGAACGTCATTGGTAGCAACCAATGGGATACCGTGTTTTCGAGAAATGTTTGCAAGTTCTCTATTTACCGTACGTTCATCGGGCATTCCGTGGTCTTGAAGTTCAAGATAAAAATTATTTCTGCCGAATATTTTGTCAAGTTTTTGCGCGTATTTTTCTGCGCCCACAAAATCGCCTGCAAGTATAGCCTTCGGTATTCTGCCCGCAATACAAGCAGAAAGCGCTATCAAGCCTTCTGAATGTGATTCAAGCAATTCAACATCTATTCTCGGTTTCGAATAAAACCCTTCGGTAAATCCCGCAGATACAAGGTATATAAGGTTTCTGTACCCTATATCATTTTTGCAGAGCAAAATCAAATGGTCGCCCGACATGTCCTGCTTGCCTTCTTTCGAAAACCTTGAAGTTGTGGCAACATACACCTCGCAACCGATAATAGGTTTTATTCCATTTTCTTTACAAGCGCGATAAAATTCAACCGCGCCGTACATAACGCCGTGGTCAGTTATAGCTACCGCGGTGTGTCCCTCTTTTTTAGCCTTTGCAGGAATCTCTGATATCCTACATGCTCCATCAAGGAGACTGTATTCGGTATGCAAATGTAAATGTACAAATTCACTCATATTATTAGTCTCCTTTCGTAAATAGACTGATTATTTGAGGGTTAAATTTGCGAATTCGATAATTTTTTGTATTCTATGATTCAATCCCGATTTTGATACCGGCGGACTCGACAAAAAAGCGAGTTGTGCTATTGTGGCATCGGGATTTTCCAGTCTGAGCATTGCCGTTTTTTTAAGTTCTTCAGGAAGCAAAACGAACTTCCCTTCATCTATAAGCCGTTGGACAAGTTCTGCTTGAGCGCATCCCGCCGCAACTGCTCTTGAAATATTAGACGTTTCAAAATTCGCAAGTCTATTGGCGTCTTTTTTATACTGACCTTCTATTGTGTTATTTATTATATCTATCGTGACTCCGCTATCACCTATGGTGGTGAAAAAGTCCTCAAGCACTGAACTACTTTTAAAATAAACAAGTGTCTCGTTTCTTCGTTTTGATATTTTTGCAGAAAAGCCGAATTCTTCAAAAACTGCAGCAAAGATATCCGCACGGTCACCAAGTGAAAACTCAAGGTGAAAGGCTTTTTGCGGGTCTGTAACCCTGCCCGACGCAATAAATACACCGCGCAAAAAAGCATTCCTACAAGAAGGACATTTACAAACGCTTAACGGCGATAAAGTTCCGTTATCAACGGATTCTATATATTTAAAAGCATTATCGTTTTTAAAATAAAGGTCTATTCCTCGCCCTTGTACAGACTTTCCCCCGTTTACGTCTCTATTAAAATTCTCTCTCGTTGCCCTTACTATATACTCAGAGAATTCTTCTCTCTCGGAATGAATAGATATAACGTTTGAAACCAACGTAGCACGAGAAGATAACACTCCAAAAAATTCGCTTTTTCTGCAACAATTTTTCTTTGTTGGAATCTTCAGCAAAGAATTTTTCAATTCAGATGAATAAGAAATCTTTATCACTCCGTTTCTTTTAGAAATTCAACCTCACATTCAAGCATTACTCCGCTTGTCTCAAATACTCTTGCTTTAACAATATCTATAAGAGATGCTATATCAGAAGAAGTTGCGCCGCCTTTATTAATGATGAAACCTGCGTGTTTTACAGAAACCTCTGCCCCGCCAACACAAGTACCTTTTAATCCTGCATTCTCTATGAGTTTTCCTGCAAAATTGTCCTTCGGGCGTTTGAAAATACTTCCTGCATTGGGATATTCTAAAGGTTGCGCTGACTTTCTTTTGGAGATTACTTCTTTCATTCTATCCTTTATTTCTTCTTCATTTCCAAAGGACAACTGAAATGTTGCAGAAAGCAATATCAGTTTTTCATCTCTGCATCTGCTATGTCTATAAGACATATTCATTTCATCGGTTGTATAAACAACGAGTTCGCCTTGTTCTATGTCTTAGCATTCGGCAGACAGCAAAATATCAGAAATCTGCGTACCGTAAGCGCCTGCATTCATATATACTGCGCCGCCTATAGTAGCGGGAATTCCATACAAATTCTCCATTCCCGAAAGTGCAACGTCTGCCGCCACAAGAGAAAGTTTTGACAAACTTACCCCACATCCTGCATATATCTTGTTACCTTCAATGCAAAATTCGGATATTTTTTTCGTTACTATCAAAACGCCGTCAAAACCGTTATCTGACGGGACAACGTTCGTTCCGTTTCCCAAAACCAAAAAATTTATATTTTGGTTAGAGAGAAACGTTAAAAGTTTCAAAAAAGAAGCAACAGACAAAGGAAAAACTACCGCTTTTGCAACTCCGCCGACACGAAAACTCGCGCACTCGGTCATAGGATAATCAAAATGAAGTTCATACGACCTTTCCTCGTTGTTCGCTACGTTTATGTAGTTTTCCAAAATGGGAATTATCATATTTCCTCCAAATAACGAACTTTTTCCGTCAAAAGTTCTTTCGCAGTTGCCCTTTGCAAATCTGTTATATCAATTCCACCGAGAATTCTCGCAAGTTCGGTTATTTGACCTTCTTCTTCAAGAGGGGTTATATGCGTGTATATTCTACCGTCAGACTCTTTCTTTTGTATAAGTAAATGCAAATCTGCAAGAGATGCTATTTGTGCGGAATGCGTTACACATATTACCTGCGCCGATTTCCCCGCTTTAAGCAAATTTATACCTATTTTTCTTGCAGTTTTTCCCGACACTCCCGTGTCAACTTCGTCAAAAATAAGAGTTTGAACAGAATCTCTCTCTGCAATAACGTTTTTGAGGGAAAGCATAATTCTTGCAAGTTCTCCGCCTGATGCTATTTTGGAAATAGGCATTTCGGGTTCGCCCACATTTGTAGAAGCAAGGAAAGCAACAGTATCGTATCCCTTAGAATCGAATTCATAGCCTTCTTCACCGCTTTTCGTATCAACGCTAACAGTAAACTTGACCTTAGGCATATCCAAAAACGCAAGATTTTCACAAATTTTTTCCGACATTTGAAGAGCCGCTTTCGACCTTCTTGAATGCAAATCGTCCGCTAACTTAGTCAATTCTTCAAGGACAACTTTTTCTTTCTTTGAAAGTTCTGCTATCCTTTCGTCTGCTGTATTAATTGCCTCCAAACGCGTATTTGCATTTTCTCTGTACTCGATAACGGCATTTACAGTCAAACCGTATTTTCTTTTTAACTTGTGGATAATGTCAAGACGGGATTCAATTTCGTCAAGAAGTTTATCGGGGTCGTCGCAATCATCTTCTCGCAAATCTCCGACAAGTGCAGATGCATCTTCAAGCGCCGAATACACGTCATTCAGAATATTGCAAATTTTTTCCGTTTCGGGAACTACGTCTGATATAGCCTCAAGCGCTGCAATACTGCGCTCAACTATATAGCAAGCGTTTCCTTTTTCGTTTCCTTTCAAAGCACGATAAGCAAAATTAACTTGCTTTGAAATTCTTTCTATATTTTTAATCTTTGCTTTTTTCTCTAAAAGTTGATCTTCTTCGTCGGGTTTTAAATGCGCAGAATCTATGTCTGCTATTTGATAAGCGAGCATTTCTGCGAGTCTAATTCTTTCGCTTTCGTTGTTAGAAAGTTCTTTTATTTCTGACTTTATCTTACAATACTCCGCATACACGCCCTTGTATTTTATTAATTCGTTTTCAAGTCCTACGTACTTATCAAGCAAAGATATATTAACGTTGTCATTGGTAAGCATGTGATTGTCCGACTGTCCGTGAATAGTCAAAAGACAGTTAGCAATATCACGAAGCAAGGAAAGACTAATACTCTTTCCGTTAATTTTTACACTATTTTTTCCTTCCGCGGTAACAATTCTTTGAATATACAATTCATCGTTTTCGTCAGGAAAAACATCAAATTCCGCGAGCATATTCCTCACTTCTTCGGAAAAAGAAGTAAAGAGTGCGCCTACAACAGCCTTATTTTCTCCCGTTCTTATAAGTTCTTTATCGAATCTGTTTCCGCGCAAAAGATTTATACTATCTATAACAATAGACTTTCCTGCGCCCGTTTCACCCGTCAAAACGTTAAAACCAGACGAAAAATCTATATCCGCGCTCTTTATTACCGCAATATTTTCAATATGCAAGGAAGAAAGCATAATTATTCTCCAAAGTGTTTTTACATAGTTCTTATCATATGTCTTATTTTATCGCTGAGTTCCGCCGCAGTTTCCAAATCTCTTGTAACTACTAAAATTGCATCGTCGCCCGCAACGCACCCGATTATGTCATCAATGTTAAACGAGTCAATGCAAGTAGCAACCGCGCCTGCCATACCTGGATAAGTTTTTACTACTATCAAGTTTCCGGCATAATCAACCTTTGTAATTGATTCTGTCAATGCGCTATTGAATCGCGGAATGACATGTTCCTTTTTTGAAACAACGGCATATTTACAAACACCGTCAGGGCTAGTTCCCTTTGCAAGTTTCAATTCGCGTATATCACGCGATATTGTGGCTTGCGTAGTTTCAAATCCCTCTTTTTTCAAATATTTTATCAGGTCATCCTGCGTCTCAACGTTATATCTCTCTATAATGTCAAGTATCTTTTCTTGTCTTTTGTTTTTCATAACTTATCTCCCAAAATCAAAGTTATAGTTCATTTTTTTGTAAATAACGCCGAGCATTCCGGAATTTCCTATCACTATCATTTTAAACGGAACGTCTGATTTTGTTACCGTAACGGTATCTCCGTATGAAAGCGAATAAGTGTCACGACCGTCAATGTTAACACATAATTCTTCATCATTTCTTGAAACGTGTTTAACAGAGATTGAAAGTTTCGGAGAAAACAGAATTGAACGGTTGAAGAACGAATGCGTACATATAGGCGTGACGCATATCGCTTCAAGCGAACTGTCGATAGCAGGGCCGCCAGCAGACAATGAATACGCCGTAGAGCCTATAGGTGTAGACATAATTATTCCATCCGCTCTATACGTAAGAATATTTCCGATACCGTCCGACAATTCAAAATCCGAAATTCCGAACGAGTGTTCATGAGATATTACCACGTCTTT
>JAZOLR010000103.1:0-8657 GCA_045653255.1 Eubacteriales bacterium
TATGGAGGTGCGCTATGCCGGCAAGAGTGAAAATAACGAAAGAGGATATAATAAATACGTCAGTTGCACTCGTGCGTGAAAAGGGAGAAGAAGCGATAAACGCAAGGACGATAGCCTCTGCGCTTGAATGCTCTACGCAACCGATATTTTCCAACTTTGCAACAATGGAAGAATTGCAACAAAGCACGGTTGCCGCCGCGTACGAAATATATCTGCAATTTTAGAAAAACGAGGCAGAAAGCGGAAAATATCCGCCGAATAAGGCTTTCGGTAAGGCTTATATCCGGTTTGCAAAAGGGGAAAAGGAACTTTATCGTTTTCTCTTTATGCGTGATAGAAAAGGGAAAGAAATCACGCCGACGCCCGACTTTTCCGCGTCTGTTGAAATGATAATGAAAGCAAACAAAGTGACAAAAGAAATAGCGGAACTTATGCATCTTGAAATGTGGACTTGCGTACACGGTATCGGCACTATGCTTGCGACGTCTTTTGTGTCGTTTTCGGTCGAACTTATAAGCGATATGATAAGCGACGTATATCAGGGTATAAGGTTAAGACACGCAGTAGAGGAGAACAAGAAATGACCGCGATAAAAATAGAAAATCTTAAAAAATGCTATAAAGACCTTGTTGCCGTTGACGGAATTTCTCTTGAAATACAAGAGGGGGAAATATTTTCTTTGCTCGGTGTAAACGGCGCAGGGAAGACCACAACCGTGAAAATGCTTACTTGTCTTTCAGAGGCGACAGACGGCGATGCGTTTTTGCTTGGAAACAGTATAAACACCGAAAAAACAGCCGTGAAATCCCAGATTTCCGTCTCACCGCAGGAGAGCGCGGTTGCGTTTGGCTTGTCTGCGAGAGAAAACCTTGAACTTGTTTGCGGTATATACGGATTTTCAAAAGAAAAAACGAAAGAAAAAATAAAAGAACTTACCTCGCTTTTGTCACTTGAAAGCATAATAGACAGAAAAGCAGGGAAACTTTCAGGCGGTTGGCAACGCCGTCTCAGTATAGCGATGGCATTGATCAGCGAGCCGAAAATTCTTTTTCTTGACGAGCCTACGCTTGGGCTTGACGTTATAGCGAGGAGTGAACTTTGGGATATTATCCGTTCATTTAAAGGAAAGATTACCGTTGTTATGACTACTCACTATATGGAGGAGGCAGAAGAACTTTCCGACCGCATCGCCATTATGAAAAACGGAAAAATACTTGAATGTGACACTCCCGATAAAATAAAAGAGAAAACGGGCGAAATAAGTATAGAGCGTGCGTTTATAAAGATAGTAAAGGGGGTAGAATAATGAGGACTTTCACCTTCGCAAAAAGAAATTTCAAAGAAATTATACGTGACGTTTTGAATTTGTCTTTCCTTTTCGGTTTCCCTGTCGTTTTGTTGCTCTTGCTTTCCGCAATTCAGGCGAATATCCCTGTCAGTATGTTTGAAATTGAGCATCTTTCACCCGGTATTGCCGTTTTCGGTCTTGCCTTTATGTCGCTTTTTTCTGCGACACTTATAGCAAAAGATAGGCAGAGCAGTTTTATGCATAGGCTTTATACTACGCCTATGCGACCTCTTGATTTTATTCTTGGATACACGCTTCCGCTTATTCCCGTTGCCTTGCTTGAAGGTGTTGCAACTTATGTTTTCGCTTTGATTTTAGGACTTGAATTCAATTTTAATATTATTGTCGCTATTATCTTTATAATCCCTGTCGCGCTTTTGTATATCGGTATAGGACTTCTTTGCGGAAGTGTGCTTACCGACAAGCAGGCAGGCGGTATCTGCGGCGCACTTCTTACCAACCTTTCCGCATGGCTTTCGGGAATTTGGTTTGACCTTCAACTTCTCGGCGGAGTGTTTGAAAAAATAGCGTACGCATTGCCTTTCGTACACGCGGTTGAAATGCAGCGCGCCCTTGTCCTCGGTGATATTTCTTCGGCGATGCCTCATTTTTGGTGGGTGCTTTTATACGCCGTTTCAATTCTTTTTCTTGCGGTTATGCTTTTTTTGCGTCAAATGAAAAAACAGTAAAAATTTTTCGGAATGTGACGGTTTTGTGAAAAATGTAAATATTAGTTAACGGAAAAATATTGACTTTTTTCATAAGTTGTGCTAAAATTCAGGTGTAAAAAACTGATAAAAGGACAAAAAACAATGGAAAACTTCTTTGAGTCAAGTGACACGATAGGAAAAGGCTTCGGCTTTTCTCATTTTAGCGCTTTGCACCTCGGTTGGCTTTTGGCTTTCGTTTTGCTCTCGGTATTTGTATGTATTGTATACAGAAGAGCAGACGAGAAGAAAAGAAAAACTATTCGTATAGTATTAGCCGTTTTGCTTATTCTTGACGAACTTTTCAAAATAGTCGGTCTTGCATCTTTTGGAAATTATACGGCGGGTTATCTTCCTTTGCACCTTTGCAGTATCAATATTTTCGTTATCGCGGTACATGCATTCCGCCCTATGAGAACACTTTCGAATTTCCTTTACACAGTGTGCATTCCTGCATCTGTTGCGGCTTTGCTTTTTCCCACTTGGACGAAACTTCCGCTTTTGAATTTTATGCATATCCACAGTTTTACCGTACATATACTTCTCGCTATCTATCCTTTGATGATAACTTTTGCAGGAGAGGTTTCACCGAAACTCAAAGACTTGCCGAAGACACTTTTGCTTCTTTGGAATTTTGCAGGCGTTGCCTTGTTTGCCAATCTCATTTTTGATACGAATTTTATGTTTTTTAAGGAAGCGAGCAAGGGAAATCCGCTTTATTACTTTGAAAGGGCTTTCGGCAATCATCTTATAGGTTACCCCGTGCTTATTTTTGCGGTGCTTGTCGTTATGTATGGAGCACTCTATATTGCATCGCTTATAAAAGGCAAACGCAAGGCTTAAAGCATCGACACTTTGCGGTGTAAATATATTAGAATAACAAAAAGAGAGAATTTTTAATTCTCTCTTTTTGTGTTTTATGAAGTATTATTTACATTTTGCCGTAAAAAGTGTGTTCTCCCGATTCTACTTCGTAGGTTGTTCCGTCTATTTTAACAGTTGCATTTACAGGAGTTTTTAAGGAGTATTTCCATTTTGAGTCTTTCTTATCTTCGCTTTCGGCTTTTTCCCACTTCACTTCAATTTTGCCGTGTCGGGTTTCGTACGCGCAAGAAAGAAAATCAAGGCTCGCGTCGGGGTGAGGGGTAACTGTTGCGTGAGCATAGCCTTCGTAATCTTCTGACGGATTGATTCCTGCTGCAAAGCAGTAAACCCAGTCCATAACAGAGCCGTATGCGTAGTGGTTGAAAGAGTTCATTTTCTTGTCCCAGAAACTGCCGTCGGGCATAATACTGTCCCAGTGCTCCCATATAGTAGTCGCACCCTTTGTTACGGGATAGAGCCAAGAGGGGTATTCCGTGTTGAGCAAAAGTGAATACGCAAGGTCTGCGTGTCCGTGGTTTCCGAGTGCGTGCAAAAGATACGGTGTGCCGACAAATCCCGTTGTCAAGTGCCCGTCACGCGTTACCATTTCGGCAAGAAGGTCGCTTGTCGCTTGCAGGTCTTTTGCAAGTCCGAAATGTATTGCAAGTACGCATTCTGTTTGAGTTTTGTATTCGGGGAATTTCTTTCTGAAAATATTTTTCAGTTTTTCTGCAAGTGTTTTATATTTTTCTACGTCGCGATTGAGGACTTTTCCTGCATAGCAGAGAAGCACTGTCGAATAGTAGTAGAAAGCAAGATATATAAGGTCTCTCTTTGTTGAGCCTCGCCAACTTCCCGACGGCGAATCAAGTCCGAGCCAGTCGCCAAACGAAAATTCAAAGAACTTTTCGTTTAACGTATAGTCTTCTTTTCTTATAGTGTCGCAGAAATCCACCCACTTCTTCATTGCGTCAAAGTTGTCGCAGAGGATTTTTTTATCACCGAAAGCACGGTAGATTTCGCAGGGGATTATAGTTATAACGTCGCCCCAAGCCGCACTCGCCTTTCCCGACTTGTGAACGTCAGGCACAACGTAAGGCACGAAACCGTTTTCCCCTTGCTCTGCGCGTGCGTCGGCTAGCCACTTCGAAAAGAACTTTTCGCAGTCGAAATTGTAAGAGGCAGTCCTTGCGAATACTTGCGCATCTCCCGTCCAACCGAGACGCTCGTTTCTCTGCGGACAGTCGGAAGGAATGTCGAGAAAGTTTCCCTTTTGTCCCCATATAACGTTTGAGAAAAGTTGATTTAGAAGAGGGTTGGAAGTCTCTATATAACCTGTGCGCTTCATTTCCGTGTGGAGCGTGATAGCGGTGAAAGAGTCCGTTGTAACTTTGTCTATGCCCGAGGGAAACTCATTTACGCGGATATAGCGGAATCCGCAAAAAGTGAGGCTCGGTTTGTGCTCTTGCACTCCGTCACGGCAAATATAGTGATATTCGCATTTGGCGTTAAGATAGTTTTCGTTGTAGAAATAGCCCTCTCGGTCCAAAACTTCCGCATAGGAGATGTCAACTATATCGCCTTTTTTCGCGTCTGTTTTCGTCAAAATATATCCCGTGAGATTTTGCCCGAAGTCTATTACAGTCTCGCCTTTCGGTGTCTTGAATATTCTTTTCGGCGAGATTGTTTCAATTTCCTTTACGTAGTTGCCCTCTTGCTCTATGAGTGCGGAATAATTGCCCTGAAAGGTTATAGCACGTCCGTCATAAGTAGGTGTGAAACTCGCGTCGTATATCTCTCCGTCATAGATTTCCGACTTTTTCATACAACTTTCCGACGCAGACCAAGTTTCGTCTGTCGCGACAATTTCGCTCGTTTGGTCGTTGTATTCGATATGCAACTCTGCTATAAGTCCGTTTGGCTTGTCGTAAAGTTCTTCTTCGCTTCTCAGAGTAAGGTAATACCAGCCGTGCGCGACGAGAATCTCTATTCTGTTTTCTTCTTTTATGAGTTGCGTTACGTCATAACTTTGATATTGCAATCTCTTTTCGTAAGCGGTCCAACCGGGCGCGAGTATGAAATCACCGACACGCTCACCGTTGATTTTTGCTTCGTAAACACCCATAGCGCTAATATACATCTTCGCACTTGCAACTTCTTTTTCGGGTGAAAAAGTCTTTGAGAATATGGGTACTTTATAGCCCATTTTCTTTTCGGGCGTTATCCATTTCGCAGTCCAATTCATAAATTCTCCTATAAAAGCGGACAAGAAAATACTTATCCGCTTTGTCTTTATTCTTTTGTGAAAACAGAATGTCGGCGGAAAGAATATTCCTTTGCCGTCAAGTGTAATATAAATTCCTCTAACGTCGCAATTCCCGTAACGGCACAAACGGAAAAGCAAAATACAATGCCAAAATCCGTCGCAATAAAGAAAGGAATGAGAAAGACGAAAAATCCCGATAATTTGTTGAGGTAAGTATGCGTTGCCGAAAAAGTGTGGAATTTCAACGCTACCGTGATATAAGACAAAATACGAAGAAAGATTATAGAAAATACAAACACCCATATAATCTTCGGTAGAGTTGTCCAAAGTGTCGGGAACATAACGTAAAGCATAACAGCATAGTAGAAAAGGTCGGCGATACTGTCAAGTGTCGCCCCCGCCTTGCTTACCGTCTGAAACTTTCGCGCAAGCACACCGTCAAGCACGTCAGTTATCCCCGAGATAGCATATACGATGAAAAATTCAGGCGACAGTATAGGCAAAAACAAAAGGTATACAGTGCCGACAATACGAACTAGCGTTAATATATTCGGTGCGTGTTTTTTCAGCGTTTCCATATACGTCCCCCTTTCAAATTTCATTATAGTTATTATAATACCAATATAGAAAAAAGTCAAGCGTAGAAAATGGCGTTTGACTTTTTTATTTCAATTATTCAAAAGAGATTTCTATATCTCCCGTAGAGGTCTTGATTTTGCATTTTCCGCCGTTTACAGACTGCGGTACTTTGATTTTCCCCGTTGAAGTTTCCGTGAGAAACACCTTTTCCGACAAAATAGTACCCTTTACGTCTCCTGTGTCGGTTTCAATCTCAATTTCACCTGCATCACACGCGAGAAGGTCAACGTCGCCTGTGCTTCTCGTTATGGAGAGGCTGCCTTTGGCAATGACGTTTTTCATAGAAACTTCACCCGTTGAGCCGTCAGAATAGAAACTGTTACACTCAATATCAAGCAGTTTCGTCTCTCCCGTTGTAACCGTAACGCGCAAGTCTTTGCAAGAGAGGGAAGAAAGTGTAACCGTGCCCGTTGAAACTTGAGTGTCAATCTTTCCTTCACACGCAACTTCATTTGCCGTGATATTACCTGTCGACGCGCAGAGTGAAAGTGACGATGCAGAAACACCTTCTACTAAAATATTTCCCGTGCTTGTTTCTATTTTTGTGTCACCCGATGTAGATGCGAAGTTTTCTACGTCACCCGTACTTGCCTCAATATAAATACCGCCGAAGGAAAAATCCTTTGCTACAGATATATCCCCCGTGTCTTCTTTTATAGTGAGAGTGGAATATTCTCCCGACGGAATAGCGACAGTAATCGAGGTTCTTTTTGTTGGTATCAAGTGTTCATACCACGCACGCGTGTCGTTGATTTTTACTGTAAGAACTCCGTTAACGACAGATACTTCGTGTGTCGCTTTTTCAAGTTGACAGAGTGAAACCGAGGTCTATTCTGCCGCTATAAGAGTTATTTCTGCCGTGTCGCTTATGATATCTATGCTTTCGTATTTGTCGTTGGTTGTGTAAATGTTAGTTGTCAATTTACTTGAAAGTTTTGAGAAATCCCATTTCAACGTAAACGCAACGGAAAAAATGAGCATAATTCCAATAGCGATGAGTATAACCGCCGTTATAATTGACGTTTTAGACATTCTTTTTCTCCTTTCTTGCGAAAAGTTTTTTTGCAAAGTAAATGAATTTTTTCATAAGGTATATAACTCCCTTTGTTGCCGCTATGCAACCGAAAAACGTGAATATAGAAATTCCCGAAAGAAAAATTCCGCATCCCAAAAACGCAATCCCCAATAAAACGTTTTTCGTAAATATAAGAGCCCCGCCCAAAACAATACCCGAAAGGGCAAAAGCGACAAAAGAAACAAAACAAGCCCAAAGCGAAATAACAACGCTCCATACAGCCGCGTAAAGTGAAATAAAGACGGAAAACAAAGATATAAGAATAGACAACCATATAGGCGAGCCGAGAGCAAGAAGCGTTATCTCGGTCGCACTCATTTTTCTTCTTGATTTTATTTTCTTTTTTACAATGCTTGAAAGCGGTATGTCGATTATGATCTGCTCGGCAACTTCATCAACTGTGCCCATTTTTGCAACCGCTTCTTCTTCGGGCATTCCGTCTTCTATTCGGTCGCTTATCATTTCGCTATAAAAATTGAGGCGATCTTCGACTTCTTCGGACGGCAAATTTGAAAGCATCTCATTTAACGCCAGAATAAATTCAGTCATTTTCATCGCAGTTATCCTCCTTTACGACAAACTGATAGATGGAAAGCATTTCTTTCCACTCGTTTTTGAATTCGCGAAGCCGCTTTATACCCAGGTCGGTAATGCGGTAATACTTTCGCAGTCTTCCGTCGTGCTCGACACTTCTCACCGTGAGCATTTTCGCATTTTCCAACCGCTTTAAAATCGTATAAAGCGTTGATTCCGACATCTCTATATACGGTTTTACGTCCTTTATTATCTTGTATCCGTAGGAATCCTCGTTTCTTATGGCGGCGAGTACACACGCATCAAGCATTCCTCGTTTCAGTTGAATATCCATAGAATACCTCGCTTTCTGTAATACATCATATCACCAGGTATATAAAAATGTCAAGTATTTTGCTTAAAAAAATAAATTTACTTGCATTTGATGAAAAGAGGTGCTATAATGAAAAATAGTTTAGAATACCTTTATTAAATATAAACAGGGGGACGAAATGAAAGAATTCGAGAGTTATAAAAGAATAGGCACAATGCCTCACAGGAGTTATTACATACCCTTTTCACCCGAAGATGAAGTGAAAACTGTTTACGGAATTATAGATAGAGAATCAAGTTCGCGTTTCAAGTCACTTGACGGAATATGGCAGATAAAAGACCATACTTGCGTTGACGGTTTTTCAGTTGATGAAACGCTTTGTGCGACGATTCCCGTGCCGTCTTGCGTGCAGATGCACGGCTATGACCAAATACAGTATCTTAACGTGCGTTTCCCTTTGCCCGTAATGTTGCCCCATATCCCGCACGAAAACCCTTGTTGGCACTATCGCCGCGATTTTGATTTAGAAAAGAAATCGGGCGAGAAATATTATATCAACTTCGAGGGTGTCGACAGTAGTTTTTATTTGTACATAAACGGAGAATACAAAGGTTACTCGCAAATATCCCACGCAACGAGCGAATTTGATATAACCGACCTATTAAAAGACGGCAAAAACGTAATAGACGTGCTTGTACTTAAATGGTGCGTTTCCACCTACCTTGAATGTCAGGACAAATTCCGTTTTTCAGGAATTTTCCGCAACGTTTATTTGCTTACCCGCCCCGAAAACCATCTTACCGACTATAAGATAGAAACGCTCATTTCAGGAAAAGACGGAGTATTCAAATTCTATAACGAAAGCAAAGTAGATATAGAAATCGCCCTCGACGGCAAAAAGGAAATAGCGA
>JAZOLR010000104.1:0-2319 GCA_045653255.1 Eubacteriales bacterium
CGGAGGAGCTCGGCCGTGAAATATTCCTCATCAGCGACGAGCCCTACCGTGAGCTCGTTTACGGCGACGTAAAGGCACCGTATCTTATTAACGAATATAAAAACACCGTGGTGTGCTATTCCTTCAGTAAATCGCTTTCTATCCCCGGTGAAAGAATAGGTTACATCTTCGTATCCCCGAAAGCAACTGATTGCAAGAGAGTATACGCGGCAGTGCTTGGCGCAGGCAGAGCGCTTGGCTTTGTATGTGCACCCGCACTCTTCCAGTATCTTATTCCGAAATGCCTCGGTGCAACCTCGGATATATCCATATACGACAGAAACCGCATACTTCTTTACGATACGCTTTCCTCATACGGTTACACCTGCGCGAATCCCGACGGCGCATTCTACCTCTTCGTGAAAGCGATGGAAGAAGACGCATACGCGTTCTGCGAAAAGGCTAAAAAATACGAACTTCTTCTTGTGCCGAGCGATGACTTCGGCTTCAAGGGCTACGTAAGAATCGCATATTGCGTACAGACAGAGCAGATTGAACGCTCTCTCCCCGCATTCAAAAAACTTGCCGAGGAGTACGGAAAATAAATGAAAATACTCGTAATTAACGGGCCTAACTTAAATATGCTCGGTATCCGCGAGCCGCAAATCTACGGACACGCCACCTACGCCGACCTTGTAAAAACAGTCAAGGATTACGCTGACTCACGCGGTATATATACCGAATTCAAGCAGTCGAATCACGAGGGCGACCTTGTAGATTTTATTCAGTCTGCCTATAACAATTTTGACGGAATAGTGATAAATCCTGCCGCCTACACCCACACAAGCGTGGCAATTCTCGACGCAGTAAAATCGGTAGGTCTGCCGACAGTAGAAGTGCATATTTCCGACGTCTCCAAGCGCGAAGACTTTAGGCAGGTAAGTTACATACGCGCGGCGTGCGTCGCTACTATAGCAGGGGAAGGCATAAACGGCTATCTCCACGCAATAGACATCCTCACAGAAAAGACAAAATAAAAATCTTAATAACAAAAAACCTCTTGAGGTAGTTTTCTATCCTACCGCAAGAGGTTTTTATTTTTGCGTATAACTTTAATAAATAGTTTTTGTTTTATTTCGCAAACTGTGAATTGTAAAGTGACGCGTAAAATCCGCCCATTTCCATAAGCGTGTCGTGATTTCCTTTTTCTATTACGTTTCCGTCCTTGAATACAAGAATTATATCCGCATTCTTGATAGTAGACAAGCGGTGCGCGATAATAAAGCAGGTGCGGTTTTCCATAAGCGAATTCATCGCTTCTTGAATTTGTATCTCTGTGCGCGAGTCGACGTTTGAGGTAGCCTCGTCAAGTATCAGTATAGGAGAATCCGCAAGCATAGCGCGTGCAATAGTGATAAGTTGTTTTTGTCCTTTTGAAATATTAACGCCATCGTCAGAAAGCATGGTATCGTAGCCGTTTGGCAGTTTTTCAATAAAACTGTGTATCTTTGCCGCCTTTGCTACGCGTATAGCATCGTCGAGCGTCGCACCCGCTTTTCCGTACGTGATATTTTCAAAAATAGTGCCGTAAAACAGCCACGTGTCCTGCAATACCATCGTATATGCGCTTCGCAGACTGTCGCGCTCTATTTCGTAAATGCTCTTGCCGTCAATTTTTATATTACCCTCGTTGACGTCATAAAAACGCATAAGAAGATTTATAATAGTCGTTTTCCCTGCGCCCGTCGGTCCGACGATAGCCACCGTCTGTCCGGGTTTTACCGCAAGGTCGAGATTTTTTATGACGGTCTTTTCGGGAATATATCCGAATTTCACACCCTCAATGTCGACCTCGCCCTTTACGTTTTCAAGTTTTTTTGCACCAACGATGTCGGCGGCTTCCGTCGGCTCGTCAATAATGCGGAAAACTCTTTCCGCCGCCGCACATGCCGATTGCAATTCGTGCAAAATGTTCGCAAATTCATTTATAGGACCTGAAAACTTTCTTGAATACTGTATAAATGAGGAAACGTCACCGAGTTTGATTCGGAAAATTATAGGAAGCGCGCTTCCCATTTTGTTTGTGAGCATATAGAATACTCCGCCGAGTATAGTAACGAGCGATATTGAAATATTGTTGATGAAATTCACCATAGGACCCATTAGAGCACTCTGGTATTCCGCATCGTAGTATGCATCTACTGCCTCGCGGTTTTTTACGTCAAATTTTCCTACGATGTTATCCTCGCGGTTGTACGCCTTTATGCTCTTGTGTCCCGATAGCATTTCTTCTGCATAGCCGTTAAGTTCACCGAGTTTCCTTGAACGAAGTGAGAAAAG
>JAZOLR010000105.1:0-1624 GCA_045653255.1 Eubacteriales bacterium
CAAAAACTCACGGTTGCCCTCGTATGCGGCGTTTACGATATGTTGGAGTGGCGCGACATTGGCGCGGTTATGGATAACGTCGAAAAGGCGACGTATGAAATCAAGCACAAAAAAACATACCTCCGCACCGCCCTTTACAACTCGGTTTTCGAGCGCGAAACGAGGGACATAAACGAGTTGCGTGTCGTTGCGGGTGACGACGACCCGTTTGTAAGGACACGACGCGAGAACATCAACGAGCGTCAACGCAGAGCCGCGCAAGCGTGGTTGGCAGAACAGAAAAAGGCGGGCAACGTATGAGAAACTATACTCTTGACCCCGCTACCGTTGATTTTGACGAGGTTTTCCCGTACGCGGAAACCTCCGAGGAGCGATTGTCCGCCCTCGACGATAGGCACATTGTAAAGTATCGCACAAAAACCATTAAGAGCGGCGATGTGTTGGAGTGCGAAATTTACCCGATATGGAATAACGGGGCGTCAACGTCCCGCGCAAAAAAGGCAAAAAAGAGCCGTCAAGCACAAAAAAACCTCAACGCAAAAAACGCCCTCAAAAACGTTATCCGTCTTGTAAATACAAATTTCACCGACTCGGATATTTGGGGTACGTTTACATACGAAACCCGCAAACTCCCGAAATCGGTTGAGGAGGCGGAAAAATCCTTCGGCAACTTTATCCGCCGATTGAAATACTACGCCAAAAAACACGGTTTTCCTCCCGTCAAATACGTGTATTGGACGGAGTTTGAGGACGACGAGAAAAAAGGCAAGCACCGAGTCCACCACCACGTTATAACGAATTTCCCCGACCGCGACGTTATGGAAAGTCTATGGCGCAACGGCGCGCGAACTCAAACCCGCCGATTGCAAGCCGACGAGAGCGGTTACGAAGGGGCGGTGCGCTATTGTATGAAAGACCCCAAAGGCACAAAGAGATACAAGGCGTCGAAAAACCTTAAAAAACCGACAATCACGGTCGCGGACACAAAGTTTACGCGCCGCAAGGTCAATCGCATTATCCGAGGCGACGTAAACGCGGTCGATGTATTCGAGTCGCTTTATGCGGGTTATGATATTACCCACATTGAACACAAAACGAGCGATTATGTCACGGGAGCGTATTTATACGTGAAAATGGCAAGGCGAAAGAAAGAGAGAGGGCGAAAAAGTGAAGTACATAGGCAGTAAAGCAAAATACGCGGCGGAGATTGTGCCGCTTTTACAAGACATTATCGAGCGGTACGACGTGGAGCAGTACGTCGAGCCGTTTGTCGGTTGGTTTAACATTATCGACAAAATCGAGTGCGAATACCGCCTCGGAAACGATATTGACCCGCTTGTATGCAACCTTGTCGAGGCTTGCTCCGAGCGTCCGCAACTCCTCGACACATTGAAAACGCCGACCAGAGAGGAATATTACGACGTACGCGACAACCCCGAGAAGTACGCACCGTGGTATCGCGCGGCAATACTCCTCTTTGCGTCCTATAACGCACGCGTTTACGGCGGGTGTTACGGGGCAGTTGCAAAAACAAAGGACGGTAAGGAGCGCAATTATTTCGAGGAGGCAAAGGCGAATTTTAAGCGGCAGTTGCCCTCTCTCCGCAATATCTTAATCGGGTGTT
>JAZOLR010000106.1:0-1409 GCA_045653255.1 Eubacteriales bacterium
CACCCCGTGTCGCATTTTTGAGCACAGAATGCTCTCCGAGAAGCCCCACTCTTGCGGGGGCGGACAACTCGTCCTCTGATATTTCGGCAGAGTAAAGTTCTCTCGCACGGTCGGGCAGGTTATGCGCTTCGTCAATTAAAAAGATATAGTTTCCGCCTTCTTCAAAAAAACGTCTTATATATACGTCAGGGTCGAAAACATAGTTTATATCGCAGATAACGACGTCGCAAAGTTCTGCATACGTGAGTGAAAGTTCGTAGGGGCATACTCGCCATTTTTTTGCCGCAGCGTCTATTTGCTCGGCGGTGATTACCGTGTTTTTTTCATTGTAAAGCGAAAGGACGGCTTCGGGAAGGGATTTCATTTGAGAATTTTCGCACAAATCGCGATTCTCACGGCAGAGTCTTCCGTTTTTGCAGGTTTTATCCTTCGCGGTAAGTTTTATTGCGCGCAGATTTGCTCCTTGCTCTGCCATAAGGTAAAGGCAGTCTATCGCGGCGTTTGCCGTGGTTTCTTTCGGAGTGAGATAGAAGGTCTTATCACGAAGCCCCTCGCCCATAGCGCGAAGCGCGGGGTAAATGGCAGAAACGGTTTTTCCCGTACCCGTGGGTGCGGTTGCAAACAAAGTGCCGCCCCGTGCGATATTTTTATACGCTTTTTTGACAAATTCTCCTTGTCCCTTGCGGATAAATTCATAGGGGAATTTAAGTTTTTTCAAGGATGGCAGGCGCTCGGTCACCCGTTCTACCTCGGGCTTTGCATATGTTCCTACTGAATCCTGACAGCGAGAAAAGAACTTTTCAAGTTTATCAAGCGTTGCTGTTTCCTCTCGTACACATATTTTTTCCGCATCAGAGTTTACGTATATGAATTTTAATCTGACGGAATTTTCTGAGTGCGTCTTTGCGTATGACAGTGCGGCAACGTAGGCTTCGCCTCTCGCCTGTGCTACGCATTCTTTCCTCGGCCTTTCGGGGTTTGAGTCAACCTCGCACACTGTAAGAAGCGAGCCGTCTGAAAGCAGTGTTGCTTCGGTGAGCATAGCAAAAGATTTGCCGTCAATAGAAAAATCAAGTGCCGTGCTCTCACAAGCAGAGCCGTTAAGGTAGGGAGCAAGCAGGGAAGGGCGGGCTTTGAGAAGCAGGGGTTCGTCTTCGTCAGAGGAATAGTCGGTGCCTATTCTGCGCCTTGCGATAGCAACGAATTCCCGCGCGGAAATTATAATCTTTTTATCCTTTTCATTATATTTCATAACCCTACCCCCTTTCGTAGTATGAAGCGTGAGCACAAACGAATTTACACCTTAATTATATCATAGGAACAGCGCTTTTGCAACAGTGAAAAGATATGTTTTTACGTCGCAAGCGAGAGTGTTTGCC
The DNA here is from genome assembly GCA_045653255.1 of Eubacteriales bacterium. Classification (GTDB taxonomy): domain Bacteria; phylum Bacillota; class Clostridia; order Oscillospirales; family CAG-272; genus UBA1740. Next base: position 1,380 of record JAZOLR010000106.1, read on the forward strand.
TGCGGGGTAAAAAAATCAAAAAAATGAAAA
>JAZOLR010000107.1:0-5423 GCA_045653255.1 Eubacteriales bacterium
CCCGAAGTTACCGATGACGCTACAGTAACAACAACCGCAGCGGCTACAACAACAAAAGCGGCTGCAACTACAACAAAGGCAGCAACTACAACAAAGGCAGCCACTACAACTGCGGCCCCCGCAGTTACAACTGCAGCACCCGTAGTTACAACTGCAGCACCTGCAGCAGCAGAATTCCCCAACACAATAGAAGAGTATAAGTCTCTCTACGTAGCGGATGCAAACGTTGTTCACCTCAACTTCGCAGAAGCAACCCCTAATTCTCCTGCACTTGTAGGATCTGCAAGATATGAAGACGAAACCGCATCTGCATACAATAGATTTATTGGCGCAGCTTCCAACTACACGGACTATCTCTTCAATTCTACAATTGCAGATCCCGTATCCGGCGGTACTGCTAAGATACTTACTCCTTGGTTCTTTGAAAACCGTTATGCAGACGGTTTTTGGAAGTTCGAGGGCGGTTCTGCAACAGCAGGAAGCGGTAAAGTTGATTCAATGCGTACCGTAGAGCCTGAAGAATACGCGTCAACAGTAGATAAGAGCGGAACTACCGTTTATGTTGTTAACACTCAGGTTAACGAAACTGAGTACTATATTAGCAACGGCGACTGGGCAAAGGCTACTTACGCTTCCGTTTGGGGTAACGGTTATCTCCAACTCGGTCTTAATACGAACCTTACCTTCACGAACGCAGGTAAGCACGCGGCAGAAAATAACCCAGGCTACACCGTTCAGCTGATAATCCAGAGAGTTGGTGCCAACAGTCTTGCAACCTTCCTTGGCAACAGATTTACCTTCTCGCCTGTAGGTGGTATCACTATAAAGAATTCTAATAGCGATTATTACCCTGATTTCCAGCCTGTAGTAATTGAGGGCGGAGACCTTAATGCTATAAACGGATTTACCATTTCTTACGACCGTACAGATAAGTCCGCAGTTGCTATCAACGTGTATATGAATAACTTCCTTGCTTCATCTCAGACGGTTGCAGAGAAGAAGATAGACACTATGTGGAAGGTATTTGAACAGACAGACGGTAACGTATATGCAATCCGTGTTTACGGAAAGGTTCTCACTGCTGAAGAAGTAGCTCAGAACCACTTCGCAGACCTCGCTCTCTTCTGCAAACTTGACATTACCGAGTTCCTCAAACTTGACGACGCTGCAAAGGCAAGCGTTTACACCGCTCTCGCTGACTGTACATACGACATTCCTCAGATGCTTCTCCAGAAAGTACTCAATGATGCAATAGCAGCAACTAAATAATTTTAGTTTAATATCGAACCGCCATCAAGTTCTCTTGATGGCGGTTTTTGTTATTTTTTCACAAAAAAGATATATGTTTTTTGTTATCGCTAATTAATATCTGTTTTAAAAAACTATTTACAAAAGTGCTAAAGAATGTTATAATATACCTATAATTTTATTTTCGAAAGGAAAGAAAACAATGAAAACAACAAAAATTCTCGTTATGTTGCTTGCTCTTGTTCTCGTGTTCGCGCTCGTTGCTTGCAGCGGCGAAAAAGAACCCGAAGTTACCGATGACGCAACAGTAACAACAACCGCAGCGGCTACAACAACAAAAGCGGCTGCAACTACAACAAAGGCAGCAACTACAACAAAGGCAGCAACTACAACTGCGGCTCCCGTAGTTACAACTGCAGCACCTGCAGCAGCGGCATTCCCCAATACGATAGAAGAGTATAAGTCTCTCTTTGTGGCAGACGGAAACATTCTTCACCTCAATTTTGCAGAAGCAACTCCCGACTCTCCCGCAATAGTTGGTTCTTCAAAGTATGAAGATGAAAACGCGTCGGCTACAAACAGATTTAACGGTGCAGCTTCCAACTACACAGATTTCCTCTTCAATGCAACTATTGAAAATCCCGTATCGGGCGGTACTGCGAAGATACTCACCCCTTGGTACTTTGAAAACTACTATGCAGACGGTTTCTGGGATTTTGAAGGTGGCGCTGCAAAATCTGGAAGCGGAAAAGTAGCAGATATGCGTACAGCCGAGCCCGAAGAATATGTAAAGACTGTAGACCAGAGCGGTCAGACCGTATACGTTAAAAATACTTACGTTGAAGAAACCGAATACTATATGCAGAACGGTCAGTGGGCAAAGAAGACATACGCTTCTACTTGGGGCAACGGTTACCTCAACCTCGGACTTAACTCTACTTTGTCTTTGGTAAGTTCTATAAAGGCTGCTATTGGCGAAGATAAAGCATATACTGTTCAGGTTGTTTTCAAGAGAGAAGGTTCAGGTATTATTAGCCCGTATCTCGGCGTAAGATTCTCTATTTCCGAATCTAGTGGAAAGGTAACAGTTGCTAGTACCGGAAACCAGTATAATGGGGCATTTTCATTTGAGATAGAAAATGCCGACCTTGACGCTATAAACGGTTTTACGTTTGCTATTGACAAGGATGCAACTGCTAATGACTTCGTTACTTATCTCAATGCTACACATATCGCAGATCAGACAATAGGCATTCTCAAAGATGACGGAACACTCAAAGTGTTTGAAAGCGCAAACTCAAGCATTTATGCTATCCGCGTTTATGACGATATTCTCACACCTGAAGAAGTAGCACAGAATCACTTTGCAGACCTCGCTCTTATTTGCCATCTTGACATCACAGAGTTCCTCAAACTTGACGACGCTGCAAAGGCAAGCGTTTATAACGCACTTTCCGAGTACACTTATGAGATCCCTCAGATGCTCATTCAGAAGGCACTCAACGACGCAATAGCGGCGGCAAAATAATTGCAATCTTGAAATCAAACACCATCAAGGAAACTTGGTGGTGTTTTTTTATTTTGTCAATATATTTTCGATAAAAGTCAATAACTTTGATTGACTTGTGCGCTTGAATATTGTATAATAAATATAGTATTGTATCGTTAGGTGCATTATATAAAAAATGAAAAGTAAACGGAGAATTTAATTATGAAAAAACTGTTTGGTATAGTTTTATTATGCCTCGTTATTGTTCTTTGTTCTTGCGCGGGAGATGGAGAAGTAAAAGATACCACACCCCCCGACGTTACAACGGAAGAACTTGCAGAAGGTGTAGTAGGATTGAACGGAAAAGCTCTTGAAAGATACGTCATTGTAGTAAACAATAGCGCGTATACGGAAGAGGCACTTAGATTTTCATCAAATCTTAAGACCGCTACCGGAGTTTCCCTTGAAGTAGTGGAAGTGTCGGAAGTAGAAGAAGGAGATCTCGTTATTAACTATGGCACACTCTCTACCGAAAATGCATGGGAATACCGCATAGAAGTTGACGGCGCCGATGTCAATCTCTACGGTACTGGCTTAAGCGGTGCATATTATGCGGCAGAAAAGTTCCTCACACTTGCAAAAGGTGCAGAAAAGATAACTGTGGAAAGTGCTAACTATAGTGTAAAGGAAATGCTTATGGAAAATAAAACCTATGCTATGCAGCGTTTGTTTGACGAAAACGGAAAACTCATCGACGGTAAAATTGCAGAGCCCGTTACAGTTTATGCATCGCTTAATGAAATACCTGCCGAAGTTGCGGCAACCGACCCTATCGTAGTTGTGTTCCTCGGAGCATCAAACTCGGAAGGCGGCCCTACGTACTTTAAGATGTTTGCCGATGCTTTGGCTTCACTTCTTCACAAGAACGTTGTTTACTACAACGCAGGTGTAGGCGGCACGGGCTCAAACCTTTCTGCGGCTAGATTTTATCACTCTGCAGGGCAGTATGCTCCTGATATAATCATTCTTGACGATAACAGTAACGATACTGGAAACTGTACAAATCACGAATCCTATATCACTTATACTGAATCCATTATGTATCAGGCACAGCAACTTGAAAAAATCCCCGTATTCATTTTCAACTGGATTCCCCGTGCAGGTGAACCCGATAGCGAACTTCTCAAAAAGACAAATTCGATGCTTGCAAGCAAGTCCTCTGTTACAGAGTATTACGGAGTTTCGCACATAAGTTCGTATGATGCTCTTCGCAGAGAATGGGAAAAAGAATCTGCTGACATACTTGCAAAAGGTACGGCATCCGAGTATTTCATGAAACATTTTAGAAATCTTAAGTCTGCGGATTTGACCGCACACAAAGAATTTGCAGATTTCTATGATAACCTCACTTGGAGAAATGAATTGCCCTTTACGGCATATCTCGCTATTTATTTTAATTTGCAAAATATTAAAGACGGACTCGTTGAATACAACGTTCACCCGAAAGAATCGGGACGCGTGTTTATAGGCGGTGCAATGGTAGAAGCATTGCTCTCCGATCCTTACCGTTATCTCACAAACAAAATAATGCCTGAGGATTTTGCGCTTTCGACGAAAAACAAGTACGCGAAGAATTCAACAGTTGAATACACGATGATAGGCTCAGACGGTACTGTTCTTTCTGCAAAAGCCGAGACAGGAGAAAAGAGAGAAATTACCTACGTTGGCGAGTGGAATATTTACACTGCCGAGAATCCTTTCAATGCAGTAAAGAATGACGTAAACGGCGGAAATTCCGACAAGATAGCATACGAGAAGATAACCATGTCTTCAGGTCTTATTTATAAGACTCCTTACTTTGGTAACGGCATAGCGCAGGCATATAACGCGCAAGGCGCATCATTCTCGTTCAAGACAACGGCAGACGAAATCAGTTTCTATATTCCGATTTCAGGTGTCGGACTTTCTTCTACAATTACAGTTACCGACCCGGACGGCAAGAAAGTTAATATTTCAAACAGCACACTCACTTGCTATGAAGCGTCTAAACAGAGTTACGGAAGAATAAAATCTTGGATATCTCTCCCGAAAGACGATAAAGAATACACCGTTACGGTAACAATAGATGCACCCGACTTGGAAGGTGGCAAATACATATTCCGTCTCGGTTACATAATTGAGAAAAATTACACAAGATAAAATTCTGAAAACACGCGGTTTCGCCGCGTGTTTTCTTTTTGCAAAAAAACAACAAAATGCCAAACAAGAAACAACAAAATGAATTGACAAATGGTTGTATATTATACTATAATATACTTGGTTGCGGAGACCAAATAGTTGCTTTTTTCAGGAGAAAAAAATGAAAAAAATTATATGTATTTTCCTTTTGTTTGCACTCTCACTTTCGTTAATTTCCTGCGCAGGAGAAAATGGAAAGAAAGAAAAACTTGTGGAAATTCCCGATATAATGGCTTATACGCTTATTTATCCAGATACCCCTTCATCGCTTGTTACTGAAGCATGTCTTGCCATAAATACTACAATTACGGAAAAGTACGGATCACGTTTGATGCTTGAATCCGATTTTGTGTTGCCTGGCGAAGAAGTGCCCGCATCTGAGTTTGAAATACTTGTCGGAGATACAAACAGAGCATTGTCTCAAAAAGCAAAGTCGCTTATCAAAATG
>JAZOLR010000108.1:0-20266 GCA_045653255.1 Eubacteriales bacterium
CTTTTTGTCGTTGGAAATCCACTTGCAATTTTTTTCGAATATGTAATAATCAAAATTATTATTGAGGCCAACGGTGTCCACCGCAGATAAAAAACTTCCGGGTTGAAGAATTCCCGAGCTTGAAGAGTTAAGACGAGACAAAACTTCTGCGCCGATAATTTCTTTTGTTTTTCCATCTAGAACGGGTTGATATACAAGGAAGAATCGGTTGTTGTCTATTTCGCTTTCTATATTGTTTTCAATTTCAATCTTCTTTTCAAGATTTTTTCCGCTGCTAATATCCCATACTGCATAGGGCAATTTTTCATTTTTCGCAAGGATGCACGCTTGTTTTGCACGGTTGATCGCTTCGTCAAAGGATACGTCGGAGCCGAATGCAAAAAATGAACCGATTTTTACGTCAACGACATTCAATGCGCCACTGTCTGTAAGACATTTTGTGAGTGATGTATTGAAATCGTCTACGAGGCTCGTCACCTCTTCTGAATTGAGTGTTGAGTAAGCAACGTAAGTATATTTACCGTATGATGATATTAAACCGTTTTTAAGGGGTGAAAATGACTGAAGTAAAATGCTTTTTATTTGTGAGAACACTTCTTCTGTTTTTGCTTCAGAATAAAGGCTAAGGAAATTATCAAGCGAAACGCTAATATACATTACGCAGCGATTTTCACGAAGTTTTCCTGAGTTTATAAAACTTGTTTCTAGTTTATTTATGTTTGTGAAATTGTTTTTTTCTTCCAAATTCGAAGGTTTTTTTCCTTTTATAGCAAAATAGATGATTATGCCGCCAAGGAGAAAAAAGCATATAATCAAAATTGAAATTATGTTGTGTGGGTATTCAAAAATTTTCATACATCGTGCTCCTATAATCACTTTTGTGAAAAAATGGGGAATTCCGCGCTACCGCCAGAATGTTCAAGACCTATTTTAGATGCGCTATTGATACATCTTCTGCCGTCAGTTATTGCTCTGTTTTTACGCGCAGGAATTTCTTTTGCAAGGAAAGGGATTCCAAAAGAAAGCATACCTTTCAATATTTTTGGTTTAGATATTCCTTTTCGTTTGTATTCGGCTAAAATTTCAAACATTGCATAGTAAAGCGCTTCTTTTTCTATTTTGCCATTTTTTCTATTTGTTGTTTTGAGCCATTTGAAAAACGCGCAAAATTTATTTATATCCGTATCGTCGCGGAAATAGATACCGTTAATATAGAAATTCTCAAACTCGTCACTCATGCTGTCAAGCAAATCAGCATAATAGCGTTTTTGTATAGTAATGACTTCCCCACGTTGTCTTTCACGAGTTGTTTCTGTAATTTGTTTATCGTGAAGTCTGTATATCATAAGATATTCAGGCTGAATTTCAACTTTGTGACCGCCCATAACAAATCTTGACCACAATTCCATATCTTCTGTGCAAGTGAAATTTTTGTCGTAGCCAAGTTCACGAATAACGTTTGCTTTTGCGATTATACCGGGATGCAAAATCGGATTTGTAACCAAAAGTAATGCTTTTATTGATTCGTTGTCTGTTTTTCCTCCGCATCCTCCCGAAGAGATTACACCATTCTTTAATGTCATAAATCTACACGACGAAAGTGCAACATCGGGATGAGATTGCATAAAAGCATACTGAGTTTCAAGTCTGTTAGGGAGGCAGATATCGTCTGCGTCCATTCTCGCGATATACTCGCCTTCAGCGAGTGATATCGCTTTGTTGAGCGATGAAGGAAGACGAAGGTTTTGCTCATTGGTATGTACCTTTACGCGTGCGTCTGTTGATTCATACTGCCGAAGAATTTCTGCCGTTTTATCGTTGGAACAATCGTTTATAACTATGAGTTCAAAATCTTTAAAGGTTTGATTAAGAACGCTGTCAATTGCCTCGTTCAAGTATTCTTCGCCATTATAAACGCTCATAATGACGGATATTTTCGTATTACTCATGGTTTTAATCCTTTCTCAAGCATTTGATTTGTTTGCATAAAAAGAGAAAATAAAATGCTGTTCGAATCATTTGCCGTTTCATCAAAAATACTGAAATGCGAGTTTTTGTTGTGATTTTAGAGAAACGTGCTTTTTTTATTTCTTCTTTGTGCAAAGAAGAAAGTATAATTTTCTTTATTTCTGCGAGTGATTTGAAGTGACCGCCTTCAGCCGCCGATGCCAAAATGGCAAAGCACATAAAGCAAGAATATCGAGATATCTGCTCTTCAAAATCTCTCGGTTTTTCCATATTTAATGCGCGAAGTCCGACAATGACGTCTGAAATCTGAGTTATCTGGTTTGTTTTGAAGTTTGTGGTAAGAGAGTCGTTGCGAATGGTATACAAATATATAACTTTTCTGCTCATATAAACCGTTTCCGCTTCAAGAAAACACGGCACGATGCAACTGAGGTCCTCACCAAGTGCAATTGCACGATTAACGTTGAGTTGATGCTTGGTAGCAAGGTCGCGCTTTATTGCTTTCCCCCAAAGAAAATAGAAGAGATGATTCATATTTTCATCGGACAACAATTTTGGATATATTTTTTCTTCGATGTCTGACTTTAGATATAGTCCCTCGTCGACAAGATCGTCGACAACACCGCCGACTTCTCCGCCGTTGATGCAATATCTGTAGGAAAAAGAAACGATATCAGGATGCGTTTCTTTTATGATTTTTGCTGCGCTTTCAAGTGCATCTTCGCAAGCAGCATCATCTCCGTCAAGATGGAAGATATATTCCCCGGCGGCAACACTTATTCCTGCTTGTCTTGCACTTACAAGTCCGCCGTTTTCTTTGTGAATAACTTTTATTCTTTCGTCTTTTTCTGCGTAAGAATCGCATATTGCAGGGCAATTGTCGGGAGATCCGTCATCGACAAGTATAAGTTCATAATCGCTGAATGTCTGCGCAAGTACGCTATCAATACAACGCGAGAGATATTTTTCAATATTGTAAATCGGAACAATTACCGAAAAAAGCATATTTAAAACTCCTATCTTGCTCTAAGCAACACCATAACTCTTTGCAAAAAATACAATTTGTATTTCATAGCAAAAGCGAAAGCGGCCTGCTTTTTCGGCAGGTGATACCACGGATATGACTTCAATACCGCTATCATTGTTTCGTGGGTGCAAATTTGTTTGAGTCGCTCGCGGAGAACGCGATATTTTATTTTTTTATCATGCGCATACATGATTTCTTGTGAACAAAGAATTCTTCCGTATCCTTGAACAAGTCTGTTGAAATATAAGTGATATTCTTCTTTTGAAAGTTTATCTTTGATATGATTTTCAAGTTCGGACAAGAAGATCATAACTTTTTCAAAGCGGTCGCTCCTATACGACTTGGAAAGCGATTCGTCGTTTCTTCTGTAACAGTAGAATGCTCCGTGAATTCCTACTGCTTTTTTTGCGCACTTTATAAAATCGACCATAAAGACAGTATCTTCGCTTATAATTTTTCTTTCGGAGAAAAATTCCACTTTCTCGTCAAAAAGCAAAGAACGCTTAAAAATATTCTTACACACGCTAACGCCGTAGCGACTGTCTTCGGACTCATTTGGCAATGCGCCGACCACGCCGAGAAGCAGAGTTTTCATTTTGTCGTTCTCAAAAACGGTATCTTCGTCAAAATAGTGCTTTTCTTCGTAGTCTCCGTCTTGGTTGAAAGTATTACCGCCAACAAAGCAGATGCCAGATATAGCAATATCTGCGTCGCACTTCTCTGCCGCCGAGTAAAGTGATTCGTACATTCTTGGCTTTACGTAGTCGTCCGAGTCAACAAAACCAACATATTCACCGCATGCCGCGGAAATGCCCGAATTTCTTGCAAATCCAAGACCTCCGTTTTGCTTGTGGATAACTTTTATTCTTGAGTCAGTTTTGGCAAGTTCGTCACAAAGTTGCGCGCATTCTTCTTTTGAACCGTCGTCAACGAGGATTATTTCTATATCTTTAAGAGTTTGCTCTTTTATAGAATCAATACATTGATTAAGATATTTTTCCGTATTGTACACCGGTACGATAATACTCACTTTTGGGGCTAACATGTGTTCACCTCTGTTGTATAAGGTCGTTATATTTATCAATCACGATATCGCAGTACTCACTGACACCGATGATTTTTTCTTTCATAGTTTCGCAATTTTCTTTAAGTATATTGTAATATTCTTCGTCTTCGAAGCAACGTTTTATCGCTTCGGCAACTGCTTCTGGGGTGGGCTCGTTTATTAAAGCACCTGTTTTCCCATCTTCTACAAGTTCTGCCATTCCGCCGCTATTCATAGTTATTACAGGAACACCGAAAGAGTGCGTTTCCAATATAGACAAGGGGCAGTTTTCATACCAAACAGACGGCAAAAGCATAACTTTGGCATTTGCCATCATTGAAGTCAATTCATCGCCGGTAAGAAAACCTTTCATTGTGATATTTGGGACTTCCTTAAGGCAATCACCGTCCGGACCGCTTCCAGCCACGAGGAAAGAATATTCAGGGAGTTGTTTTGCCGCTTCGTACAGAAGAGTTACGCCCTTTTCTTTGGAAAGTCTGCTTGCAAATGCAACATACGGCTTTTCGGGAGTTATCTTCTTGGGCAGGGGTTTCTTTTCAATAAAGTTATGTATAGTAAGTGTTTTGCCTTTGTATAAATCGGAAGCAGACAAGAGTTTTTCTTCAAGGAATCTGCTTGGGCAAATATACAAATCTACTTTTTTATAGGTTTTGAGGATTGAATATAGTTTCGCTTCAATTGCTCCTATGAGACTTTTTGCTTTGGAGTCATGGATACAGTTATATTTGAAACAGTTGAACTTTGAACCGTTGATACATCTTTCACAAGGTTTTACTTCGCCGAAACTGTACAAAAGATGGTTAGGACATATCATTTGATAGTCGTGTACAGTCTGCACAAGAGGGATGTTTCTCTTTTTAACTGCGTAAATAATTGATGGTGTAAGTTGGAAATTGATATTGTTCATATGAACGACATCGGGCTTGAAATCATCAAGTACACGCGCGAGTTTTCTTTTCGCTTCCGTTGAGTAAATGATTTTGAAAGGATATAAAAATCTTGCCAATCCTGCTTCGTGGAAATCCATATTCGTAGTGTATAAGCCAAGTGAATTTCCTACTGTGTTTTTTTCGTCATACATGCCAAAGTATTCAACTTCGTGACCTTTTGCCTTTAATTCTTCGGCAAGATTCAACATATAGGTTTCGCACCCGCCTCTCGGGTACAAAAACTTGTTTACCATCAATATTTTCATAAGAGCGAATCTCCTTCTGTGTTTTTATTAACGCTGGAAACGCATCCAAACAGTTTCATCTCTGTGTTTCGTACACGCTCGTTAAAACCTTGTCCTATCATCAGTACGGCAAGCGTAGTTGTAAGTAAAGGGTAATTGAGAGTGTTGTCCGTAGAAGAAACTATAATGAGGTATACCGTTAAAGCAAAAGTAACAATCGCGTTTTCTGTTTTTCCTTTTGCACCGAAATAACAAATTCTAACAACGGTCATGGAAATAAGCCATAAAATATATCCCCAGAAACCGAGGTCAATGAAGTACTGCAAAAAGTCATTGTGTACAGAGCTTACGCTGACAGTTGTGTTATTACTTAACTGATAGGTCAAAAATCCAATACCGTTTCCGAGAAAGTCGGGTGAAAATTCATAATATTTGTCTACTGTGTTATAAATAACTACTCGTCCGCTTGTGTTAATTCCTGCTTCTTCAATCAATGTGAAAACGTCCATTTTAATGATGGCGATATATCCTATAAGGATAATGACAAGCAAGACGGTGAAAATGACCGTCAGTCGTGATGCAGTTTCTTTTTTGAATTTTGCAATAAATTTAAGTAACCATCCAAATATCAACGCGATCGCAATGGCAATCATGCCGATACGTTTAAATGCTGCTATAAAACAAAAAGATGCAAGACCAAGCAAAATGAAGTAAACTATATCTTTTTTTGGTTTCAATAACATATAAACAAGGTATGCTCCAAGGCAGAAAGCAAGTTCGTGGATTTCTGCTTGGACGACAACGTCGCCCGTAGTTCCTGCAAATGTTATTATCAGAGTTACCAATTCGGAGAAGAAAACTCCAATTCCGTTCTGGGCGATGATAGTTAACAACATCAACACGTTTGCGATAATTATGGCTACAAGATTGTACCATATTCCTTTTTCTCCAAAAACGTAAAGAAAAGATACTGCCGCAAAAGTGAACGAGAACATATTGGTGTATATAAACGAAGATGATAAACCTCTCGAGATTACGGAAGTGTCTACCTGACCTTCAAACCAAATAAATAGCGATACAATTACAGTTACAATTATCGGCGCACAATAAACGAACGTGCTTTTTAGCGACGTAACACCGCGAGCGACGTTTGGCTTATATAGAAACATAGCAAACGTCGAAACAAAGAGAACGAGGGCAAATGCGTGGCGGTATGTAATAAATAATCCGAGATTGATTGCTTGAGTGAGGAAATAATACATCATAACAGCCGCTATCATGAAATAACCTTTGGCGATTTTGTTTACGTGGTTGGTTTCCATATTTCATTTGCCCTCCTTTCTTTTTGTTATTTTTGTTCGTTTGATTCCTCTAAACTGTCGGCGTCTGATTTAAACGTCTTTTTTCTTTCGATTGCTTGTGCGAGAAGTTTTCTGGTAGTTTGATTTCCACCGAAGGTTTCTGCAATACCTACCTTGTATTCAATGGAAATGCTACGATATTCTTCGCGACCGTCAAGTCTAATGGCAAATAAATGCATTATGTCTTCTACTGCAATATAGTCGACGTTTTTTGCGAGAATAACAAAACTTCCGTTTCCGTTATAGATGAACTCAGCATTTGTTTTTCCAAAGGTTTCCTTTAAGAAAGATACAAACATCTTGATGATTCCGTCTCCCGTTTCGCGAGAATGAGAAGCGTTGATGTTTATCAAGTTTGATATATCGACTACACAGTATACCGTTCCGTCGTCAAGTATTTTTCTATCCATTGACTTGAGATACTTATCAAAGTATGCACGATTCGAAAGTTCTGTAAGGTGGTCGGTATAGAAAACGTAATTTATAATATCGCCAATTCTTCCAAGTACTATTGCGCCTCCACAACATACGAGAATAAGGAAGAAAAATGCAATAAACGTATACAAATTAACGTTTACGCTATCTTTTACCGAGGCAGAAGATAACACGGAAATATAACTTGCGCCGAGGTAGTAGTTATATTCGTCATTCGTCTCCATTGTCAAATTATAAAGTTCCCCTAAATCTGCAACAAGTGTCTTAATGTCAGATTCAATTTCATTTTTTATCGTGTCGTAATTGGGGTCATTGATTTCGGTACACGTTAAAGGCGATGCAAGGCATTCTTTATTTTTGCATGCTCCTGTACATTCTGTGAAAATATCGATTACGTATTGAGAATATGCGGTATCTATAAGCAAGTGCTCTTTTGCTTCGCTATGCTCTCTCCAACTGTACAAAAGACCGTCATACGTTACCGTCTGGTCTCCTGAAGAATCGGAAGAACCGTTTTCGTTTGTCTGTTCATGCACGCTGTCGAGGATATATTCCGATGAAAGATTTGTATTTCCCGAGTCTCTCATTTTTTCAACGTACGCTTCTATAACTGCCACTGTATCGTTAACGATAATTTCTTCTGTCGCTGCAGAGATGTTATTGTTGTCAATTCTGGTTTGGTAGTCAGAAACAAGAATTGTTTTATTTTTTGTTACTTGATAATTATATATTTTAGCAAAGAGGCCCGAAAGTGTAACTTCTCTCAAATAGTTAAATTCGTCTGCAAGATCGCTAAAAGATGCGCCTGTTTTTGTTCCTCTGTAATACGGGTTTTGAGCCATTCTTTGATACACCGTATTCAAAGTCTCGTTAATACCTGCGTCAATCAACTCTACCATTTCAATATAATCGTAATCACCGTTTTCTATATTGTCGATTATATTTTTTGCAGGAGCAACGTTTACGTACTTCTGGCTGTATTCCGCAAAGTAGATATCAAGAACTTCGTCAAGAATAGTTCTTGCAAATACAGGGCCTTCACTGTTTGTTGCCGTGAAAGAAACAATATAGGTGCTGGGCTCGTAAATATAAGACTCACCTTCTTTGAGTTTTGCTTCTTTTTGTGCAAGTTTATCTTCGTCGGGAATTGCGGTTATTGTGATTCTTGAAATCAGACTGTCGACAGAATAAATTCCCGTGAGGCCCAATTTGCTCACCACTTTTGACACAACGGAAGAGGACTTGATTTCGTTTACATCAAACTTCTCTCCTGTCGGTGTAAGACCGAGTTCTGCTTGCGGATCGTTGTAATGAATAACTTCCGACGCAACGTAAGTGTTAGATTCTTTAAGTTTGTAATTAACTAAACATGTAGCCAAAACGCAAAACACGATAATTATCGGAAGAATCTTGTTTAGATATTTCATGAATTGTAAACTTTTCATTTTTACCTCCTATAGTGTCAGCGTTTACGCTTTGCGAAATTTTCTTGATAAATCATATGCCATTGCCGAAATGTATGCAATAAAGGCAAATGCAACTATCGTCTTCAATTCGCTAAACAATGATGTATTGGAAATGTTAACGGCGATGCATTGATTCATTTTATAATCTGAATATTCGCGTCCTGCCGTTATTGCTTCAACGGTGAAATCGTTGAGAGTTTTATCAATTGCCATAATAAGTTCGTCGGCTTGAGCGGCATATTGCTTGTCATCACCAAAATTCTCTATCTTTTGCGTGACAAGGTCATTGTTCATAAGCACTTTTTCTTTGTCTGCAACCATATTACTGAAAGAAGTTGCCATGACAGACAACTCATCGATTCCAACTTTCGTTCTGCTCATATAGTATTTTCCGTCAGCATCTTTTGTTGGAACAAGGACAACTCTCGTCATATCATCGGAATACATCTGAATTGTTTCGTTACAAATGTTAAACGAAGCTACATACTTCTGCTTTTCGAATTCGGTACTGATGTTTTGATATGTAAGTCTATCAATATACCCCTGTTTGTCTCTTACAATGCCGTATTGAAGAATGAGAGATCTTAAATTGTTTTCAATTTGAGTATCTTTGAACTGATACACTTTTCCTGCTATCGAATGGAAAGACGTATTACTTGAGGTTACAAAACTGGGGGCTTTTTCAGCCATGCCGTAAAGGTAATTGAGGACGGAGTTGATTTCTTTGTTGAGATATGCAACAATATCCATATACTCCATATCGGAATAATCGGGCTTGTCAGATTCGCTTGTGAGACTAAAATTATCAGTGTATTTTTCGATGTAATATTCCTTATAAGCGCTGGTAATGAGTTTTATAACATTTTCCGAATTCAAATGCTCGGTGTTTTTTGAAGCGGAATATTCAACGATAAATTCTGTTGAGATATGGTAATTTGCTTCGTCGTTTACATCGCCTTGAACGTAAGGGTATACGGACAAACACTCTTTCAATTCTTTTACCGTAACGTCTTCGAGTGCGCCGAGGCGAATGGCTCTTTCTATTACCTCATCACAGATAATCTCTGTCATGTTGAATCTCGTACCGTTTGTATTTTGGGCTTGAGATGCTTCTGAATAATTCAATGAAACGACAGCCATCATATTTTGTTTTGACTTCACGTGATTCAAAATGGTGAAAACTCCCGTAACAACAATAGTGAAAATAAGTACCCACGTTGTAAAAAATTTTATGCTTCTGAAAGTTTTGATTGACTCGCTTTTTGTCATTTTTTTGGAACGGAAGAATATCAAAATGACAGCAACGAGCAAAAGTGCTCCGACTATAATAAACGGAATTTTCTGCAAAATAGATATTAACATACAGATTTTACACTCCTTTCAATCAGAATTTATTAATGTCAACAATGACAATTTCGGGTTCGTTGTTGATTCTGAAAATGTTTTTATTTTCAAGACCTGAACTTACGATAAGCGGTCTGCCCTGAACTTCGTATCTTCCGTATACGTAGTGCCCTTTTCTTTCGGGAAGCAATCCACCCTCGTGCGTGTACAGTGCACCTATCATGGGTATCTTTACAAGTCCGCCGTGTGTGTGACCGGCAAACATAACGTCTCCCCAATAATCAGGTGCATATTCCTCAAAGATGAGTGGTTCGTGAATGGCAGTAATTTTCAAATGAGTTTCGTTTGTATAGAGGAAATTACTGAAACTTTCACCTGCGTAAGGCCAGAAAGCAGACGGATTCGAAGTAAGTACACCGTAGATATCAATAGGTGTTTCGCGGACGGTTATAGTGTCCATACTGTTTTTTAATACAGTAACGCCTACCTCGGTAAGTTGATCTGCAAAAGGATCGTTTATTTCAAGAAGTTTGCTTGGGTCTCGGTTGCTATCATCAAAACCAAACTGCTCGTCAAGTGCTTCAAGTGTAAGCGTTGAATCGTAATAAGCATCTACTTCGTTATTGCCGTAAATATAATATGTAGGCGCGATTTTATCAAGTGAAGAACATAAGGTAATCATTTCTTCAACTGTACCGTTTGTTGCTGTTACAGTATCTCCCGTCAACAAAATAATATCGGGAGATAACTTTTCTACACGGTCAATGAGTTTTGTATTTTCTTCTCCATAAGTGCAATTGTGCAAGTCGGAAATTTGTATTATTCGGATTTTGTTATTAACCTTCAAACTGCTTACACTGTAGAAAGTTTCGCTAAAATCTTGATTTTCCAAATAACTAACTCCGATAACCGCTACAGATGCAGTAACTAACACAAACAAAGCAGTTACTACTGAAATGAAAGCAGTCTTAATTCTCTTTGCCGCCTTTGTGCCTTTCAGTTTTGCGAAAAGTCCGCGTTTTACGCGCTTTACAAGTCTTTCGTATAAACCGTAGGTCGTTTCTGCAACGTCATTCCAACTGTACTTATCAAGAATATAGTCAGCCACGCCGTCACGCATTGCATAAACGAGGTCGTCATTGTCGCAAAGAAGTTGCATTTTTTCAGTTAAGTCTTCTACGTTGCTCTTCTGGAAATGCATCGCCTTTTCTTCGGTGACCAATGTGTTTTCGGGAATGTCAGAACACAAGACGGTATTTCCGTAAGCAAGTGCTTCAAGAAGGCTAAGTGACATTCCTTCAATATCAGACGGAACTGTAACAAAGTATGCGTTGCTATAGATTTCTTTAAGAATATCACCAGAAATAAATCCTGTGAAAATGATATTGGGATTATTAGCCGCCTTTTCTTTCAACATTTCAACGTATTCGTCGGTATCGCTTGCATCGCCTGCTATAACCAATTTTTTGTCAGTTTTTACATTGTTGAAAGCATCTATGAGGTAATGTATGCCTTTTTCCGCGGTGAGTCTTGATACGCTACAAATGTAATCGTTTTTGGAAAGACCGTATAGTTCGGTAATTGCTTTTGCGTATTTCTTTTCGGGCTTTTCGATGCCGTTGTGAATAAGAGTAGTTTCACGGTTGTACGTTTCTTTAAAATAATCGCGTGCACTTTCACTTAATACGATAATTTCATCGGCGCATTTTACCATTACTTTTTCACCGAATTTTATGTACTTGGAAGCGAAACTCTTTTCCCACTTCTCTCTTTGCCAATCAAGACCGTGAACTGTGGCAACGCAACGCTTTCCGAACAATCTCGGTATCCACATTGCCGCACACGGACCTTCTGCATGAAAATGAACGACATCGTATCTTCCAAAAGCGGCGCGAATAGCGGCAGTAAAGGAAGCAATCATTGCAGAAAAGCCTTTTTTCTTTATGGTCCACGCTTTTTTCAAGATTACGCCTTTATATTTATTTTCTTCTACTGACCCGATATACTCTGCTTCTACTTCGTCTGATGAACGGTTATAGCATATAATATCAGCTCCCATATCAGAGAGTAAAGGGCACATTGTGGTCAATACGTTTTCAATTCCGCCACGTCTTGACGGGACAACTTTATGCCCAATCATAGCAACTTTCATTTTTATATCTCCAATTCTATCAAGTTTATCTTCCCGTCGCGCTCAACATAACTATAGGTGTTTTGAGCATAATCAAGATGTCGCCGGGGAAAGTTCTGTTTTGTATGTAGTCAAGATCCATCTCAACCCAATCTTCAAAAGGAATATCATTTCTGTTTTTAGAAATCTGCCAAGTACAAGTGATTCCGGGAGTAACGTGCAGACGAAGTTTCTGGTAATCGGTATAGTACTCAACTTCTCTCGGGAGCGGAGGTCTCGGACCAACAAGGGTCATGTCGCCCTTGAAAACGTTGAAAAATTGCATAAGTTCGTCAAGGGAAAGTTTGCGAAGGATTTTACCGACCCTTGTAATTCTTGGGTCGTGTTTAATCTTGAAAACGGGACCTTCCATTTCGTTTTGGTCTTTGAGTTGCTCAAGAAGTTGTTCGGCATCAGGTCTCATCGTACGGAACTTGTACATATAGAACTCTTTTCCGTGGCGTCCGACTCTTTTTTGTTTGAAGAACGGTCCTGCACTGGGGTCATCGATGACAATAACGAGCGCAATGATTGCCATCAAAGGAAGAAATCCGAGCAAAATCAACGTCGCAAAAAATATATCAAACAGTCTTTTCTTCTTCCAATAGCCAGAATAGGATTTTTCTATCAAGGCTTCAAGTTTTTTTCTTGTTTTTTCGTCAACTTTTTCTTTTTCAAGATAAGGCATGTTGGTTTCCTTCTTTCGTTGCATTATATAATTCTTTATTCAAGAGAGTTTCGTACTCGATATTTCGCCAAGGCGAACAATAGAATTTTTTAAAATCGTCTCGGCTTCCCGATATAAGTTTCAAATCATCATTAGCACAACCGGGATGGAAAGCGACCTCAATGTTTCTTTTGTTTCTGTGAGACAAGTATAAATAATACTTTAACAGTTTTTGCACTCGCTCAGTATTTAGTTTTCCTGATAGCATTACACCCATAAAGTGCGCAGAACTGAAATTAAGTCCTTTTAGATATATGCGATTAAAAAAGGCAAGGGACTTCAAAAGACACTGCTTTATCAATCCTGTTAAAGAATATGATGTGTAAAGCGATGGGGCTGAAAGATACGCGCGAATAGGTTCTGCAGGAATTCGTAGATATTTAACGTCAAGTTTTTCGTCGCGAATTACTTTTATTAACGTTTTGAAGATCCACGGAATAACGTATGCATGTTGGTGACAATCTACAGAAATGCTTCTATCTCCCGTCTTGTTTATCCAAAAATGAAGTTGGGCTTGAATCTCTTTGTATATTTGTCTTTCATATTCTTTTCGTTTTAGTGAAAATGACTTAAGAAAAAGTCCTATAAACGAGCGTTTAAAACATCCGTTTTCGTCAACGAGTAAATTGATTTCTTCGGGTGATGAAAGTGGGTGCCCTTCCACTAAATTAAGATGCAACGTCAAAAGAACATCTTTTTCGCAGGAGAGTTTTTCAATGAAATTATCTATTTCTCCGTTTGGCAAAACACTTACTTTGTTGAGAACACCGTTTTTTAGACATTCTTCGATGCAATTGTTATATTCTTTTGAAATGCCGTAATCATCGGCACAAAAATATATCATTCTATTGCTCCTCGTTTCCCAATTTTATAATAATAACATTGTCTGAAATAATAATAGAATCAGAAGCAGGCCATGTGCCCAAGTTATCTGCCTTGATTTTTTTGCTTATTTCTGCTTTTTCTTCTCCGTATATAAATTTATAATTTGTTCCGCAGTAGTCGTTAAGTGCACTGCAAAGAACGCTTTGCCCTACAATTTCATCATCGGCTCGTAGAATAAATCCATCTGTAGTTCCTGTCATGTCAGGCGGCAAATTTGCGCTATAATCTTCGCTATTTTCAAGTGCTCCGATTACAAGAATACTATCGCACTCATTTGTGCCTTCCGTCTCTTCAATACGGTCCGCTATGCGAATGAGAGTCCCGTAAGACTTTTCGTAAGCCATGTTTAACTTGTGGTAACTTACGTTTGCTATTATAACGTTATTAAACACGAGTATGGTTGTTATAAGAAGAATTGCCCACGCTTTTGTTGCATTGAACTTAATGTTTTTAAAATCGAATTTTTCATATTGTAGGATTAAAAACAAGTAGAATATAAAAAATCCCATTTTCATTAAGTTGTGATAATCTACTCCGCTATTTATCAATGCGAGGACGCTCGCTCCGATAGGAAGCAGAATTGCATAGAAAGCAATCAAAGCAAGTTTTATAGGACTTGTCCTTTGTGTGATCGCTTGTACAACGTACAAAATAAGTGTAACAGCAAAGATTACGCAATTTAATACAGTAAATACGCTAATGCCGTTTGAAAAATCAAAGAAATAATCGGTAAAAGAATGTTTTATCGTGTACAGAGAAGAAAAAACGTTTATTTCCGAAATAGACATCGCGTTGTTTATTCCTTGATACTCCAAAAGCGATGTATTTGTGATCTTCAAAATTACCGTTAATATAAGATAATACAATGCCATCCCAAAAATTCCCGTTGCGAGAAATTTGAACGTTTTAATTATAATTTTTGTCGGTTGCGAATCTTTGTTTAAAGTTTCTATAACGAGATAGCAAAGCAAGATCATAATTGTAACTGTTATGTATGCTTGATAAATTCCTGATGAAAGTGCAATACAAATAATGGAAAATATGTATTTTGGCTTTTTATCTATCATCAACGTAGCCGCCAAACAAGAAAGAAAGAAAGCAATGGCATAACCGTCAGCGACATAGTTGTACATCAATACAGATGTAACTGTAGGAAATGTAATTGTTGCTGCGCCTATAAGTGCTGCCGTGACATTTCTCTCGATTTTGAAAGTTTTACAAATGCATACCGCGCCAAGTCCGTGGAATATAAGCGCAAGTAATCCCGAAATCCACGGCAAATCATAGAAAGAACTCGGAGTGCAAACCACCGGTAAAAACCATCGCCCCATCGCTATCATGTTTTGGGGATCGTAACGGAACACGAGAGAATCCCAGTTGGGAAGCCAGTTGGTAAGTTTGTATATATGCGCAATAAGTCCAACAATTAAAGCGAAAACAAAGCAAACTTTCCATTGAAACGGAATATTCTTTTTGAATTTTTCAATTATGGTTTCCGGCATATTACCACTCCAGTCCTTTAAACTTATGAAGAAACTTTCCATAAAGTTTGTTGTATAATTTCAATCCGATAATGCGCTTGATTCGTGTAGTTCTTTTTGTTACTTTTGAAGTCCATGAAGCGCAATAATGATGAATAGAGTACGTATTTTTTGTTATGGTCTTTACTCCCGTGTAATAGTCCATAGGACAAAGATATTCACTGGGAAGAAATTTCATCCCCATAAAAGTTTGATTTTGGTTTTTCATATCCATGCCAAGACGCTCAAGCGCACTTGTATTTCTGTCAGGACACGGAGTGAGATCAAAATTTCCGTCGGGCAAAATAAACGGCAAATCCAAATAATCCTCAAGAAAAGCGCCAATAATTTTGTCACCTGCTTCCGCACCAAAACCGAGCCCTGTAGCGACTATTCCCTTTTCGTCAAAACCCATAAAGCCGCCGTTTTCAAGCAAGGAATCTATCGGTTTAATTAACTCCACGTCGGTATCAAGGTAAATTCCGCCGTTATCGTATATTATTTTAAGTCTTGCGTAGTCGCTGACAAAAGCCCATTTTTCTGCTTCATACGCTTGTTGCATATATAGATTTTGTGTAATGTCAAAATTTTCTTCGTTCCAACAAATGATTTCATAGTCGGGACAGTATTTTTTCCAACTTTTTATACATTTTTCGGCTATTGCAGGCATTTTGCCTTTTCCAAACCAACAATAATGTATCACTTTTGGAATACTCATTTTTCTACTCTCCTGAGTTCTAATAAATTCTTAAATGCTTTGCGGCAGAAAATAAAATTCACCGCTATATATAGCGGAACAATCCACAGAGTGTGAATAATACCTTTAATCACAAGTTCTATAAACGAAAGCCCACTGAAACTGTCGACAAAGAATATCGTCATAATAAGTGCGAAAACTGCGCCGTTAACAAGCCATAATTTGTATGTGTTGAACATTTTTCGTCCAAGAACCTTTTTGTTGGAATAATAAATCATCATCGTTCCTCTGTATAGAAGCGCTATGATGGTTCCAACAATTGCGCCGCAGACTCCCCATGCAAAAATTGCCACGACGGAAACGATAATATTGATGACCATTTCAATTATTGCATGAGAGCGTGTTTCTTCAAACTTCCCTGAATACTCAAGAACGTGATTTGACGGAAGTTTTCCATTTGAGAGAAGATTCATGATTACAAATAACAACACAAGATATACGTTTGTGTAGTTTGCGTCATCAATTCCCTGCGTATATATTTGTATGAGAGGCAGAAGAAATACTGCCATAAGAGTATATATAACGAAAGTCGCCATAATGAAAAACGTTTCGTATACGTTGTAGACCTTCATGAATTTTTCGCGGTTGGTGTGGAACATCTGACCAAGCGCAAAACTTATTCCGGAGGTAATGCTCGTAATAAAAGTTTGTACTTGTGAGAAAAAGATGTTATAAATTGTATAAACACTTACAACTTTAAAGTCGCACAAGAAAGAAAGCAATAAGACGTCTGTATTGTTGAATACCATTCCCGAAACTTGATGAACAAGCACGGATTTTCTCTGGGATATTGCCTCAAAGTCAGGCTTGGTATTGAGACGCAACCAATTATATCTGCGTTTTGCGTGAACGTATATATATCCGAGTTGAGCGAGTGCAAGCAAACAGTATACAAGTTGTATTAATACAAGACTATCAGTAAGCAGAAGAACGAGTATCTTTCCTACGTTTGCGAGAAGTTGCAGAATCGTTTCTGAATTCGTGATTATGTATTTTCTTCCGTCTACCTCAAGAAGAACCCTATATTTAGCCTGAACAAAATAACTGAACAATGAAGGTAATGCAGTCAAAATAATGATTGCAAAAAGTTCAAAAGGCGGTATGCTTGTGGGAATTAAAAATGCATATACAATGGCGAGAACGAGAACAATCACCGAATAAATTACGCCTGTTTTTGCATAAAAAATATTAGTCGCAGAAAGAATAGCGTTTGACTTATTGTGATCTTTTTCTGCAACCGGCTTATATAACGCTTGTGTTGTAGCGAGTCCTATTCCCGCTTCAAGAAGTGTCATATAAACGAAAATTTGCTTAATTGTAGAAAGAACGCCGTTAACTTCCGAACCAAAATTCTCAAGATAAAGCCTCGGGAGAAGAAAACCGACGGCAATAAGGATTATTTGATATAAAAATCCGGATAGCAAATTGTATTTAATCCTATTATCTTTCTTTGCCATTTTGCCGCCTCCTTGCGTTTTTAGACTTTGTTGCAAACGTAGTCTTCTGTTGCGTTTTCTTTCGATATGATTTTTGCAGGGTTGCCGACAACTACACTATGCGGTGGAATATCGGAATTCACAAACGTCAAAGGCGCAATAAGAACGTCTTCTCCGATGTGAATGTTTCCGACAATGACCGCGTTAGCACCTATCCAACAGTTGCCGTCAAAAGTAGGAGCGCCTTCTCTTTTTCCTCTGTTTTCGCGTCCTATAACTACACCCGTGCTTATATTCATATTTTTGCCAAGTTTTGCGTCGGGGTTTATGATAACTCTTCCGCTATGACCGATATATAAGCCTTCTCCAATTTCGGTACGCGCAGGAATCTGTATCATTGTCTTATATGATAAAACTTTAAGTCTTACAGTATAATACAACTTTAAAACACGAAATTTGCAGGAATTCGCTTTTCTGAAAAGCGCGATATAGCGAAGTTCGGGAGGTCGAAGCATTCTTTTTGCAAGGGATTCTCCTTCTTCTCCGTAAAATCTGTATAAATCTTTTTTAAATGCTGTGTTCATCAAGTACTCTCCGATGTTTTTGTAATGAAAAGTCAAAACTTGCTCATATATTCTTTCGCAAATTCTTCCGCACTTTCTTCAGAAAGACCTTTTGCGTAATACCATCCTTGAATAAAATCGCAGTCGCTTTCGCGAACAAAATCGTTTTGTTCCTCTGTTTCCACGCCCTCACTCACTACTTTGAGATTCAAATAATGAGCAAGAGAAACAATACCGTAAAATAGTTTCTTTCCTCTTTCACTAACCGACTTGGTAAGGATTTTTCTGTCCACTTTAACGATGTCGATAGGATATTCGCAGAGATTGACAAGCGACGTGTATCCGCATCCTATATCGTCAAGGGCTATACCAAAACCGAGTTCTTTTACACGGAAAATGTTTTTGATAGCAACGTCGATATTCTTTTCGATGGAGTCTTCTGTAATCTCTATTATGAGTTTCTTTCTGTCAAACGAATATCTGTCGGTAATGTCTTTTATCTTTTCGACAAAATCTTCTTCCGAGATAGTGTTTCTCGTGAAGTTGCACGACAGAGAAAAATCCGCAAAGGGAGTGTCTTTCCATTCGGAAAGTTTTTTACACACTTTTTCAAACATATAATAATCAAGTTTGGTGATTATTCCCGCTTTTTCCATGATAGAAATATATTTTACAGGAAATATTACTTCTCCGTCAGGCTTTTCCCATCTTGACAGTGCTTCCGCGGAAATGATGCGTTTTGTTTTGCTATCCACGATGAATTGAAGATACATTTTAAATTCATCGTTTTTCAGTGCGTGCTCAATTTCTTTAAGTAAGAGATTGTCGTTGTAATACGCACTGTTTATGTCATCTGAATTGAGTATAGAGCGAGTTTTATCTTTGCTTTTCTTCAACATAATAGCGAGCAAAATCACAGTCGCCACCAAAAGCAAACAAATTGCATGAAGAATGTAAGAATAATATACGTTCAAAGCCATTTTAAAATATTCCTTTCAAATCGTCTATAAGGTTTGCAGGAAATCTGACACCTCATTATAATGTGTGAGCGCTTGTAACAAAAGAAAAAAGCTACAACAACAAAAAGTCTAACAAAAGACCTTCATCATTGCAGCTTGACTGGCATAGTTAAAAAACCTTAGCCTCTTTGCTTTGCGTCATCGGCTTTCGCCGATTTTGCCAATATTAATACATCACTTATTGTATCACAATGATTTGTCCTTGTCAAGGGTTTTTATTTTTTTGCGAAAATCCACAGAGTTTCCGATAAAGAATCCGAATCAGAGAGTTTGTATACGCTCAACGTCACGGTTTCTCCGTTGGTTTTTTTGTAAGTTATTCTCGGGGTTTTGTTGTCTGCAAGTTGTTGTTTCAAAGCATCATAGTTTTGGAAACTAAGAAGTGCTCGGTGATAATCCGATTCTGCCGAATCGTGAACGTAATTAGCAAACAACTCAGAGAAATGCTCTTCTGTTTCATTATAATTGAGATATGCAGGCATGATAACGCGTCTTGCGCGGTCAGTATCAAGAGAAACTCTATATATACCGTTATAACTTTCTTTCAAGATTGAAAGCATAGCGTCAATTTCGGGAATGCCTGTTTTTACTTGAACGTACTCATTTTCAGTAGATTCTTTTGCTTGTTGTTCCTTCTCTTGATAGTACTTTGCTTTATTCTCGTACATTCTCACTTCGGCTTCACGTACCATTTCTTCGGTATTGGTATTCTGGCTTCTAAAAGATATACCGATTGCTACGTGATATCCGCACTGTTTCAATTGTTCAAGCAAAATATCGATGCATCTGTTGACATCGTCAAGGCTCAATCCCTTGCAGAATATCAAAAATTCGTCTCCGCCCATTCTGTAAATCTTCTGTCCGAAGAAAACGTCTTTGAGTGAATGCGCGATATACAAAAGCATCTTATCGCCTGCGGCATGACCGAACTTGTTATTGTGATAGTGGAGTTCATTCACATCAACATAAATGCACGAAAAGTCGAAAGGTTTCTCTTCGTTTATGTTATGCAAATCATTATTATATGCCACACGGTTAAGAGCACCGGTAAGCGAGTCTGTCGTTGCGGCAAGTTTCGTTTTATTAAGTATGTTATGATTTTCTAATGCAATGGTAAAACAAGCGGAAACTTTTTCTGCAAGGAAACTTGCCACCATTTTGTGTTTGGGATTTATAATGCCCAAAATCGTGATATGGTTAAATTGATTTACTGTTGCTAAGAAGACAATCTCTTCAACGTTGAATGCTTTGAGAGCATCGTTCAACGCGCGCTCTGAATTTTTCAACTCCTCGTTTGGCTTCAAAATAATCGGTTTGATTTGAGAATTGTCGTGAACGATAAGTTTGG
>JAZOLR010000109.1:0-6365 GCA_045653255.1 Eubacteriales bacterium
ACTCCTCGCCATTGAGAATAAAGCCGTTCTCGGAATCAATTTTAAAGGTGCGGCAACCGAAGCGGCTGCAAACATTATCTATTACCTCGCCGTTTTCTTTAAGCTCGGCCTCTAAGCAATAGAGATAGGGGTCGCGGCGACCGTGCCAACGGTGTACACCCTTGATTTCAAGGTTCGCTATATTTTCTTTCGTGTCAAGAGTTGCTATTACGTTTTCGTCTTTGTCGTAGATTGTATAGCGGAGTGTCTGCGTTTCTTTTTGATTTGTTACCCAAGTCTTTACTTCAACTTTTGCGTCTTCGCCTTCAAGCGCGGGGGTTATCATAAGACCGATACCGCCGTAGTAGTCGAGGTCGAAGTGGGTTTCTTCTACGCTTATGATATTCACGTCACGGTAGATACCGCCGTAGAAAGTGAAGTCTGCCATTTGAGGATATACCGTCTCGTTTGCCGTGTTGTCTACTGCGATAACGAGGGTGTTTTCCTCTTCAAGCGTTTCAGTCATATCCACGCGCCAAGTTGAATAACCGCCGTCGTGGTGAGCGAGTTTTTTGCCGTTGAGGTATACGTCAGCCGAGGAATTCGCACCGCGAATTTCAAGGTAGGTGCACTTAGCAAGTGCAACGTCTGCCTTCTTGAAGGTTTTCGCGTAGAGGCAAGTACCGCGGTAGTAATCGTTTCCGCCGTCCTGACCGTCAAGGGCGTTCCAAGAGTGAGGAAGAGTAACGCTTTCCCATTCGCCCTCTATTTTTTCGGGAACGTTTTCAAACACCTGTTTGGTAAAAGACCAACCATCGTTGAATTTAATAATCTGTCTCATAGTTTTATCTCCTTTTTATGAAAGTGTCCGACAATATAAAACTGTCGGACACGAAAAAATCTGTAAGATTTACGCGACGTCGCCCGCTTTTTCTTCTTCTGACGTGCGTCCGAGGTCTGCATTCATCTTTGCAAGTGTCTTCTTGTCAAGGTTGTATACAAGAGCAAGTCCTATAAACTGAACTACTGCACTGAACAAGTAAAGACCTGCAACCAACCAGCACATATTGTGAGAGGTTGTGAAACTTTGACCTATCGTTCCGAGTTTGGAATCGTAACCGAGTACGCCCATTATAAGAAGAACCATAGAAGGACCTACGCCCTGCGCGAGTTTGCGGAAGAAGGAGTGAAGCGAGTAAACCGTGCCTTCCTCTCTTGTGCCGAATTTCCACTCGTTGTAGTCGATAGCGTCACCCATCATTGCCCACGATACGCAGGTGTAAACACCCATACCGACACCGAATATTACAAGACCGAGCAAGTATACGATGAGCGCTGTGCTAATGTTGGAAATGAGAGGGAATATCATCATTACAACACCGCCGACAAGCGATACGACAGTTCCGAATACGGACGCTTCTTTCTTACCGTACTTCTTAACAATCTTGGCAATAAAGGGCATGAAGATGAACATAGGAAGGAAACCTACCATCTGAACTACACCCGACATAGACGCCATATTGAAATAAGTAGCGAACATAATAGTATTTGCCGTGGTTGCCGCATTCATACCGAGGAACATACCCATAGCCGCGAGTGTCGCGCCTACTGCGGGGCGGTTCTTCATAAACTTGCCGAATGCGCTTATTATGTTGAACTTGCCTGCGCTTTCGTTCGTCTTTACGGTGTTTTCGTCAACGCGGACGGTTATGTTCTTAATCATAAACATGAAAGCGAGGAAACCGAGCACACCCATTATAAGAGCGGCAAAGAAAACTCTGTTACCGAGAAGTATTTCAACCTGCTTACCTGTTGCAGGGCTGAGTACCGCTTCGCCTATCTCGTATGCCGCGCCTGTTTTGGGGTTTGTGAGGAACTGCGACTTATCAAAGCCTTCGGGAATTTCAATCTTGTCAAGGAAAGAAGTCGTTCCGTCATAAGTTACCTTTTGCCAGATAAGCATAGGAAGAATAACGTTAGGAAGAATGTTTCCTATCATAGAACCGATAGAACGCCAAGTGGAGAGTTGCGCTCTTTCGCCAACGTCTTCAGTTACAACGGAAAGCATAGAGCCGTAAGGAACGTTTGCAACCGTGTAGAATGCGTCCCATACGATGTAGCCGAGAATGAACAATGCCGCTTTAACAACTACAGATGCGTTGGGGAAGGGGAGGAATACTGCCGCGCCGCCGATGAGAAGTCCGCACGCGCCTATGAATATGTAGGTCTTGAATTTACCCATCTTGTACTTGCGCTTGTCTGCGTCAATGATAGAACCGATAAGCGGGTCGTTCACCGCATCCCAAATCTGCACTACCAAAAGAAGTGCGGAAAGCAGACCCGTTTCAAGCATCATGAATACAAGCCAGAAAGTCTGTACTGTGCTCTTGAGCGCAAAGCTCATGTTACAGCCGAGGTCGCCGGCAGCATAGGCAACTTTGTCGCGCATTCCGAATTTGCGGCGGCCGTTTTCGTCGAGTTTAACTTGTTTTGCCATCTTTTTTCTCTCTTTTCTTTTATTGAAATAAAGCAAGGGCGTAAAAAAGATAAGAAAATCCACAAAAAAGCGAATTTTCTCTTTAAAAATCGTACTGTCTGCCCCTTAAATATTCCTACCGTTATTATATCATACGCAAAAGTAAAAAGTCAACTGATGTAGGTGATTTTGTTCAAAAAAATAAAATGAAAAAATTGCATTTTTGTTTATATTGGTTAATTTAGTCAAAATGAAAAATGCGCTATATTATAAAAATGCGGAAAATTTGCTGATTTTATGTCATTTTTGCTATTGAATTATGAAAAGGAAAGTGCTACAATGATGGCAGATTGACTTATTTATAATAAATTCCAAAAACGGCGGATTTTTACGAGGTGTAATATGCTCAAAAAAGAAGTCAATATGCTGGAGGGCTCTATATTTCGAGGGATTCTCGCGATAGCGTTGCCTATAATGTTGATGAACGTCACGACGACGCTTTTTAACGTGGTCGATATGACGGTCTTGCGCATTTTCGACACCGCAGACGGATATGCCGTCGGCGCGGTTGGAAGTTGCGGTATGCTTATCACGCTCGTTTCGGGACTTGTCATAGGTATTGCCGCAGGAAGCAGCGTATCGGTTGCAAGGCGCGTTAGCGCGGGCGATAGGGAAGACGTAGCGCGCTCTGTCGGTGCGTCTGTATTTATAGCACTTGCAGGCGGTTTTCTTTTGCTTTCCGTCGGTGTGATTTTCGGGCGATTGTTTCTTTCTTTGACGAATTGCCCGGAAGAACTTTTGCCTGATGCAACCCTTTATTTCCGCCTTTATTTTTCGGGTGCGCCTATGCTTGCTCTTTACAGTTTCGCTTCGGCGGTAATGCGCGCGGCGGGCGACTCGAAACGGCCGATGATTTTCTTGATTTTCGGCGGAATTGCGAAACTGCTTCTGAACTTTTTGTTTGTCGGCGCGTTTTCACTCGGTGTAATGGGTACTGCGTTTGCAACGATTATTTCTTGGAGTATTACCGCGTTTGTTTCCATTCGCGCCCTGCGTAAAAACGGCGGTACTGTGGAATTGAAATGGGATAAGGTAAGACCGTATAAAAAAGAGATAGGGGAAATCCTTTCCGTCGGTGTGCCCGCAGGACTTCAACAAGCGCTTTACTCTATCGCAAACGTGGTGATAGTCACCGCGGTAAACGGTTTTGGCGCAGATGCGTCGACGGGTATATCTATTGCTAATCAGTTTGACTCGGTACTGTATCAGATTTCAGTCGCGCCCTCGCTTGCGGTTATGCCTTACGTAAGTCAGAATATAGTACGCGGAAATATAAAACGCGCAAGAAAAGCGGTTGGCTGCGGTATGATTATTACTATCGCGCTCGGCGCATCGTTTGGCGCACTCTCCGCCATATTCTCTCCTGCGCTTTCGTCTATGATGTCGACTTCTTCTGCGGTAATCGAATACTCTTGCCAGAAGATGCGTATAATTTCAAGCACCTACTTCATCTGCGGAATAAACGAGATAATGTGCGCGGCACTTCGCGGAATGGGAAAATCCGTTGTGCCCACCGTTTCCACTTTGGTTTATATGTGCGCTTTGCGGTTTTTCTGGGTGTATTTCGTATTTCCGCTTGTGCCTAACCTTTCGTTTTTGTATCTCGTCTGGCCTATCGGGTGGATACTCTCGATTGCAACGCTTTTGTGCTTTTATTTCCCGACACTCAAGCGCCACGTAGGTGCGTATAATACAAAATATCTTGCGTGAATAATATTTTTTCACAAAGTAAAAAGCACTCACGGTCCTTGTGAGTGCTTTTTGCTTTGCTAATATTAGTCAAGTGCCTTGAACGTCGCTACCGCAGTTTCAAGTTGTCCCTGCATTGAGTTAACCTGACTTTCCCAAGTGGAAGTAAGGGTGTTGGAGTTGTTCGTTATGCTTTCGTTTATGATATCGTAGATGGTACGGAATTCGGTAGAAGTACCGAGAGTTCTTGCGCAGTAGTTGTCATACAAGAACGCCGTAGGAGACGTGATGGAGTTCTTGAGGATGTCAAGGAGTTTGAGTTGACCTGAACCGGAGGAGAGTTTATACTTGAGTGCTACCTCGTAGTACTGCTTGTACATCTCGCCGGATTCCTCTGTCATCATCTGAATGAAAGCGGTAGCAGCGGAGAAGTCTGTTGTGGACTTGAGGATTGCGCCGCCGCACGCGCTATCGGATACAAGTGTCTGGTATTCGCTTGCCTTGTCGTACTTAGGATAAGGAATAACGGAAACAGACTGACCCGAGCCCATATTCTGAATGGCAGAGCCTTCAAGCATAAGTAAGTACTGACCTACTGCGTAGAGAGCGTTACCTGCGAGGAAGGTTGTTGTATCCTTACCGCCCTTTGTGGTGTAGAATACGCAGTCCTGATTGAACAAGCGAAGGAGAATGTCTGTGTAATCGTGGAGAACTGTGATGTCGGTAACGTATGAGGGTGTACCGTTTTCGTCATAGTTGAATATGTCAAGTCCGCTGGAGTAGAACATAGAACGGTTTGCCATCGTAGCGTAAGCGGAGATGCCGAAGATATCTTCTGCATCCTGCAGACCTACTGTACCTGCATCAACGTAAGCCATCTCCGCAGTTCTCATCATTTCGTCGTAGTCCCAGTCGCCTGCTTCGATGAGTTCGTATAATGAGTCAATACCGCCCTCGTTAGCAAAGATCTCGTTGTAGAGGTCGTTGTTTACAAGGGTTACGAACGCCATACGGAACTCGTCTATGAAGTAGTCACTTGAGAGAGCGTAGATCTTATCTCTTGAAAGCGAGGTTGCTTCCATAAAATCATAGTACCAGTGAGGATCTGTGAAGTCGAAGTAGTTTTCTTCTGTTGTGTCAAGAACGTTGCGGAGGTTTCCTGCAAGTGCTGCACGAATGAGCGCGTAGTTCTTTGTTACAGCGATGTCGGGGGAATCCTCGGAAGCCGCAAGTACCCAAGCGTCAATAACGGGGAGAATGTTATCAGACGCACTTCCGTCGTAGGAATAGTTGACGTCAATTCCAAGTGTCCTGAGAACCTTGTTATTTCTGTCGTATACAGCGTTCTGAACTGCATCGGAGGTGTAGTCGTCAGGACCGACGATGAACTTGTTCGAGTGGTTCGTACCTACTTCTATAACTGCAGGGAGTATGTGTTCGTTTAAGTTGACGTTAAGTGTCGTGCCATTGAAACTTACGTTATCCCAACGTGACGTTGCTTCTGTCGTGCCCTGATTGCCCTGCGGGTTTTCTGTTGTCTCAGCAGGCTTGTTGCCACCGCAGGAAACGAGGCAGATTGAAAGTATGCAAACAACCAAGAGGATTGCTAACAATCTTTTCATGTTTTTTCTCTCTTTTCTTTTATTGAAATAAAGCAAGGGCGCAAAAAGATAAAAAACCAACAAAAACGGAATTTTCTTTTAATAGTACTGTCTGTCCCTTAAATATTCCTACCGTTATTATATCATATGCGAAAGTAAAAAGTCAACTGATATGATTTAATTTGCCCAAAAAACAAAAAGGAAATTTTGCAGTTTTGTTTATATTGTTCAATATGTCAAATTATATCTGCACAATAAAGAAATAACGTGCTTTGTGCTTTGCGGAATGAAAAAACCTCTTATCTTTGCGGCTTCCACACTCGTTTATGCGTGCGTTTTGCATTTTCGGGTGTATCTCATATTTTTGACTCTGGGATAAAAAGTATATTCACCCACAAATTGAAAAAGCACTCACGCCAATGCGCAGTGCCCTTAAGGACACTGCGCAACGAAATAAATCCCTTACGGGATTTGTGAAATGCACTTTGTGCGTGAAATTCGCTTTCAGCGAGTGAAATGCCTGCGGGCGTGAGGGGATTTATTTCATTTCACATCGAGCA
>JAZOLR010000110.1:0-8849 GCA_045653255.1 Eubacteriales bacterium
GAGCTTGTAAATATAAATATAGAGCATATTAAAGGAGATTCTTTATCTGTTATAGGTAAAGGTAACAAAGAACGTTCTGTACACCTAAATAAAGCTTGTTTAGATGCAATACAGGATTATCTTAAGGATAGACCGATAGACAAGGTTAAAGGCGAGATAAACACCGTTGTCAACATTACGTTGCTTCGTGACGGAGAAGAACTTTCCTTTGACGTAACTCGCGACAAGGTAACTGAAGTTACCGTTGACTATGAACTCAAAGAAGACAATATAGGTTATATTCATATTTCTTCCTTTGACGATAAGACTTACGACCAGTTCGTTTCAGCGTACGAAGACCTTGTGGCAAAAGGTGCGGAAGGTATTATATTTGACGTGAGAAACAATCCCGGCGGAAGACTTGATGCCGTGGTTGCGGTAGTCGAATATATTCTTCCCGACGGACCTATCGTTCACATGGAATATAAAAACGAGGCTAACAACTTCACTATATCGTCGGTGCTTCAGTATAACGTAATGTATTTACTTACACACAAGTACGTAAGAGACCACGAGATAGAACTTCCTATGGTTGTTATAACGAACGGAAATACAGCGTCGGCAGGCGAACTTTTCACCTCGTCGCTCAAGGATTACAAAGTTGCTACAATCATTGGTACTACCACCTACGGAAAGGGTGTCGGACAGACGAGTTTCAATCTCGTTGACGAAAACGGAGAAGAGGACGGTTCTGCGGTTACGATAACCTACTTCTACTACGCACCCCCGTATTCCGAAAACTACGACGGTGTGGGTATTGCGCCCGACCTTGAAGTAGAACTTTCAGAAGAAGCGCAGAAAAAGAACCTCTACAAACTTACCGAAGAAGAAGACGTTCAACTTGCAGCGGCACTCTCGGAATTGAAAACCAAGATAGCCACCAAGAAGACAATGACCAACAATTAAAAAATAAAACAATATAAAATATACGTTTCAAAAGGAGAAACACAAAATGGCAATGGAAGATAAGCAGAGAAATTATACCGCCGCGGGCTTCAAGGCACTTCAGGACGAACTTGACTATATCAAGAACGTGGCGATGGAGAAAAACAAAAAGGATATTTCTCAAGCGAGAAGTTTCGGTGACCTTTCCGAAAACAGTGAATACGACGAAGCGAAAAACGAACAGGCAAAACTTGCGCAGAGAGCATTTGAACTTGAAGAACTTATAAAGAACGCGCACGTCGTTGACGATAGCGAGATTGACTCTTCCGTTGTCAGCGTTGGTTCTATCGTTGAGATTCACCACCGCGAAAGAGACAAGGATATAACATATCACATAGTAGGTTCTTATGAGACTGACCCCGCAAAGGGTAAGATTTCCGACCAGTCTCCCATCGGACTTGCACTCCTCGGTGCAAGAGCAGGTGACGAGATAGCGGTTGAACTTCCCAACGGCAACACAGTACACCTTCATATCCTTGACGTAAAGAGAGCATAAGGGAGTTTAAAAGAAAATGGCAGAAAACAATAACGTACAGAACGTAGGTAACGAACTTCAGGTAAGAAGAGAAAAACTCGCCGCCCTCGTCGACGCGGGAAAGAATCCCTTTGAAATAACGAAGTACGACGTTACCGCAAGAAGCGCGGAGATTATAGCAGATTACGAAAACTACGAAGGCAAGACCGTATCTATCGCGGGTAGAATTGTCAGCCGTCGTATAATGGGTAAAGCATCTTTCGTTCACTTGCTTGACGGAGACGGAAAGATTCAGTCTTACGTAAAGCGCGACGACGTAGGTGAAGATATTTACGCAGATTTCAAGAAGTGGGATATCGGTGATATTATCGGTATCGAAGGCTTTGTATTCAAGACGCAGACGGGCGAAGTTTCCGTTCACGCACAGAAGATAGTTCTTCTTTCAAAGTCGCTTTTGCCCCTTCCCGAAAAGTTCCACGGACTTACAAACACCGACCTCAGATACAGACAGAGATACGTTGACCTTATCATCAATCCCGAAGTAAAGGACACCTTTGTTCGCCGCAGTATGATACTCCGCGAACTTCGTTCCTTCCTTGACGGAAAGGGATTTTTGGAAGTTGACACACCTATACTTACACCTTTTGAAATAGGCGCATCTGCACGTCCTTTCTACACGCACCACAACACGCTCGATATGGATATGGTGCTTCGTATTGAAACCGAACTTTACCTCAAGAGACTTATCGTTGGCGGTATGGACCGCGTATATGAGGTAGGCCGTATTTTCAGAAACGAAGGAATGGACACAAAACATAACCCCGAGTTTACAAGTATCGAACTTTATCAGGCTTATACCGATTTTGAGGGTATGATGGACTTGGTTGAAGAGATGATGAAGACAGTTGCAATGAAAGTTTGCGGAACTCTTCAGATTCAGTATCAGGGACAGGAAATCGACCTCTCGCATTGGGAAAGAATGACAATGATAGAGGCAGTAAAGAAGTATTCAGGTGTTGACTTTGCCGCTATCGCAAGCGACGAAGAAGCAATCGCAATTGCAAAAGAACATCACGTAGAACTTCCCGAAGTTCCTACAAAGGGCGCAATCCTTGCCGAGTTCTTTGATGCATACGTTGAAGAAAAACTCATTCAGCCTACGTTTATCTACGATTACCCCGTAGAGATAAGCCCCTTGGCAAAGCGTAAGCCTACCGACCCTGCATTCACAGAAAGATTTGAATATTTCATCAACGCGACCGAATTCGGAAACGCATTCTCCGAACTTAACGACCCTATCGACCAGAAAGGACGTTTTGAACGTCAGGTTGCAGAAAGAAAGGCACTTGACCCCGAAAGCAAGGCGCAGGTTGACTACGATTACGTTACCGCGCTTGAATACGGTATGCCCCCCACGGGCGGTCTCGGTTTCGGCGTAGACAGACTTGTAATGCTTCTCACCGATAGCGCATCAATCCGCGACGTACTTTTGTTCCCCACAATGAAGCCTACAAACGACTGATAAGAGAGGTTAAAACAATGGCTGAAAAGAAACTTTATAAATCCAATAACAAGAAACTCGACGGAGTTTGTGCGGGAATTGCCGAATATTTCGACATGGACCCCACACTCATTCGTTTGCTTTGGGTACTTGGTACTATCTTTGTTGGCGCAGGCATTATCGCTTACATCATAGCGGCAATAGTAATGCCCCGCAGACCTGAAGACATAGTAATTCCCACTACGTCTGAAGAGCCTAAAGAAGAAAACAAAGCAGAATAATTAAAAAGAGAGAAATTTCTACAGAAATTTCTCTCTTTTTGTTTGCAAGGATAAATTAGTATTGATTTAGAAACAAATATGCGTTATAATTGGTATAGTAAAAGAAATAGGAGAATGCTATGAGCAATACAGAAAAAAAAGAAAAGTCAAAGTTTCGCCTCTCTTGCGAAAACTATTGGTATCACTATAAATGGCAGACTGTCTTCGGTGTGTTTTTCCTGATAGTCGGTATTATTTGTATCGTGCAGACCTTCAACGTGCAGAGTTACGACGCTTACGTTATGTATGCGGGCAACTATCAGATGTCGCGCGTTGAATTTCTTGATATGCAGGACGAGTTTGAAAAGGTCATAGAAGACGGCGACGGTGACGGAAAAATAGTTGTCGATATGCGTGATATAATGGTACTCTCCGAAGAAGAAATAAAAAAACGCAAAGAAGAAGGCTATGAAGTTATGGAAAGCCTGATAGCCGACAACCTCAATCTGTTTGACCAAGAAATTTTTTCGGGAGAAGCGACTATTTGTCTTTTGAGCCCTATGCTCTTTGACCGCGCAAACGAGGGCGGCGCATTTCTTCCTATCGCGGAATTTGTCGGCGAGACAGACGCAGAATATTACGGCGAGTGCGGTATTTATCTGCACAGTATCCCGTTTGGAAGTCTTCCCGGACTTCGCGACTTGCCCGAAGATACAATACTCTGCGTGCGCCGTGTAAGTACAATGGCGTCACTCTTCGGCAAAAAAGAAGCAGAGCGCGACCACGCGAGAAACCTCGTTGCAGTCCGCGCTATCTTCGCATATAGAAACGAAGAAACTACCGACGGAGAATAATTAAACTTGTCACTTTAAGACGTTGATTTCAAACATATAAAAAAGAGAGAACGAAACGAAAAAAACGAAACGTTCTCTCTTTTTATTTTGATTAAATGAAATAAAATCCGCCTGATTATATTCCCGAAAAGCAGGATTTCATCGCGAAAGCGACTTCGTCAACTAAATGTGGATTTAACCCATCAAAGACGGATTTGACTGCGTGTTATCCTTTGCGAGAATACGCACATTTACACCGTTGTTTTTGTATAAATGCAAACTAAAGTTTGCAAAAATAACTAAATTATTGCAATCCTGCCGTCAATTTAATAAGAAGGGAAATATCATCGGGTTGCACTTTCGCTTCGTGAGCCGCGCGGTTTCTTCCGCGTGCGCCGCACTTCGTGCATTCGTGAATGATGACGTATCCTTTCTTTGCATCGGGGTCGACTTTTATAGGGCGCATAAGTCCCATACAAGCATTTGCGCGGTCGCCCGGCATCACGTCAACGTGAAGCGAATAGAGACAGAAAGGGCAATGGTTTCTTGAAGTATAGCCCAGAGGCTCTACCTCTTTTTTGCAGTTTTGGCAAATAAATCCGTTATCGTTTTTTGTAAATCTTTTTGTTTCCATATTATCCATTTAAAAAACAGGTTATTTTTTTCTTGTAGGGTAACAATAATTTGTGCGGACAATCGTCCGTATTTGCAAATTGAGAAATGAAGAGAAGATATAATGAACAAAACAACAAAACAAATTTTATCGATTTTTGTTCTTGCCGTGCTTCTTGCGTGTATGTTTATACCCACTTATGCGGCACTTCCTATGGCAAGAGACCCTCGCCGTAATATGCAAAGGGACGTAACTGCCACCTCTGCGTCAAACGGTGAAAATCTTATTCCAATGCCCGAAGGCAATATAACAGAGGGCGAGACGGAGGACGGAATTATAGGCGACGACGTAGTTACGACAACTACACGTAACGCAACGACTACGAAATCTCCCGAAACGACCACAACACCGAAAACTACGACAACACCGACAACTACAACGACACCTACGACAACTTCGGCACAAGATAGCGCAACCACAAACAGAAACTTCGTTATCTGGGGTGTTATTCTCGCTTTGATTATCGCCGCAGCGGTGCTTTCCGTCGTTTTGATGACAAGAGACAGAAAAAGATAATTTCCTATAAGAGTGTTTCGGCTTTTCGCTTGAGACACTCTTTTTTGATTGTAAAATAATTCTTTTGCTTTGTGTTTATGGTATCTATATTGGAAAAGTGTAAAGCAAAGTTTACTTTTTGTTGCTTTGCGATAAGTTTGGGTTATTTTCCTACGCAGAAATGACTGAATATGCCCGAAACGATGTCTTCGCTTACCGCTCTGCCGTCAACTTCGGCAAGTGCGCCTACACACGCTTCTATATCACTTGAAGCAATGTCGAAAGGATACCCTGCCGCAAGTGCTTTCTCTGCGTTTTCAATGCATTCTTTTGCACGAAGGATAGAGGCATACTGTCTTGCACTTGAAACTATTGCATCTGCGCCTACGTTGAGTTTTCCGTCGCAGAAAAGTCCTTCGACAATATTCCTTAACTCCTCTGCGCCCTCTTTTGCGGTCATATAAATGACCTGCGAAAACGCCTCTTTTATTTTTGCGTCATCTGCTTTCTTTTCAAGGTCGGATTTGTTTATTATTGCTATGACCGTCGCACTCACGTTTTTGAGAGTTTCTATAAGTTCAAGGTCGTATTCGTCAAGTGCGCGTGAGCCGTCAAATACCGCGAAAATAAGTTCGGCACTTGCAATTTTTTCGCGCGAAAGGGAAATGCCTATCTTTTCAACGGGCGCGTCTGTCTCGCGTATTCCCGCAGTGTCAAAAAGATTGAGAGTTACTTGACCCAGTGACACCGTGCGCTCAAGTACGTCGCGTGTCGTGCCCTCGTATTCGCTGACTATTGCATATTCACCGCCCGAAAGGGTATTGTAAAGCGTACTCTTTCCGACGTTTGGTTTTCCGCATATTACCGTCTCTATACCCTCGTTTATCGCGCGTCCTGTCTTATATGTCGCGATAAGGGAAGAAAGTTGCTTGTCTGACTTCCCAAGAGCAATACGCAACTCGTCGGAAGTCATATCTGCAAGGTCTTCGTCGGGATAGTCTATTTTTGCGTACATTGTTGACAAAAGCAGAAGAAGGGAAGAGTGTATTTCTTCTATCTTCTTTGCGAGATTGTCTCTTGAATTCGATGAATTGAGCAATATTTGGCTATGTGTCTTTGCCTCTAAAAGCATTCCTATGGCTTCCGCGTCGGAGAGTGAAATTTTACCGCCGACAAAAGCGCGGCGCGTGAATTCACCCGCGGTAGCAGGGATAGCACCTGCCGCGAAAACCGCTTCAAGCACCGTGCGAGAAATAAGCACACCGCCGTGACACGCGATTTCTACTGTGTCCTCGCCCGTATATGAGGCGGGCGCACGGAAGAGCGTCGCTATCGCATCGTCTATTTTCTCGCCCTCAAAAATCACGTCGCCGTATACGGCTTTTCTTGATTCTTGTGTTGACAGAGGTTTTGAATTTTTAGGCAAAAAGCATTTCTCGGCTATCGCAATCGCCTCATCGCCCGAAATGCGTATAAGCGCAACCCCGCCTTTGCCGGGCGGGGTCGATATTGCTGCAATGGTAGAAGTTAAATTATTCATCTATTGCACTTTCGTTATTGTTATTTGATGTCTCTGCGTTGTTTTTCTTCTTGTCGGTGAGGTAGATAACGATTTTTCTGTTACTGTCAGAGCCGATAGAATTTGTGGAAACGCCTTCGATAGACTGAATTTCGGAATGGATAATTCTTCTTTCGTAGGGAGACATAGGCTCGAGCATTACGCTGCGGTTATTCTTGAGTGCCTGCGCCGCCTTCTTGCGTGCGAGTGCACGGAGAGTATCTTCTCTCTTTGCGCGGTAGCCTTCAATATCAACTGTTACACGGCTATGGTCACGTACGCCGTCTGCATTCTTTTTGGTGCTTGCAAGGTTTGCAAGATACTGCAAGGAAACGAGAGTATCGCCGTGGTGACCGATGAGCATTCCTGCATCGTCGCCGTCTATGGTAATTCTTCTTGTACCGTCGCTGCAAGAGTAGAGGTGAGCCTCTGCGTTAATGCCGAGGTTGGAGATGAGTTTGTTTACGAAATCGTAGGACATATCTGCGCCCTCTTTAGCCTCGACCTTTTCAAACTTGAGGTCTGCTTCGGGGATTGCCGCTGCCTTTGCAGGTGCGTTTTCGTTCTTCTCACGCTTGATTTTTTCTACTGCCGCGTCGATTTCGTTCTGTCTTTTCGCTCTCTTGTCGTTGTGATTGCCGCGCTTGCCGTCTCTGCGCTCGCCTTGAGGCTTGTCTTTCTTTCTGCGCTCGGGGGTGGGGTCGGGAAGTTCGATATATGCCTTTATCTTTACGGGCTTTGCGCCGATAACGCCGAAAATACCCTTAGAACCGAGGTCGATTATTTCGTAGCCAATGTCGCTAAGCGGATCAACGCCGAGCGCTTCTTTTGCGTTGGCAATAGCCAACTGTATATCTTTGCCTGATGCAATTATTTCTTTTCTCATTGTAAAAATACCTTCTATATGAATTGTGATGTTGTCTTAATTATTTTGCGTCTGCGTTTGTGGTTTTTCATCGTTTGACGCTTTTTCTTCTGCTTTTTCTTCTTTTGCACTCTGCTTGTCGCTTTCGTCCTTTATAGGAGCGCTTGCTATTGCACTGGGCTTTTGCGACTTCTTCTGTGTGGGCGCGGGTGTGGTTTCTTCATCTTCATCGTCAATGTGATGATAGGAATGAACTTTCGGTTTGTCGCCCGATTTCTTTTGTTGTTGCTGTTGCTGCTGTTTTGCCTTCATTTCCTTTTCTGCCTGACGCAATTCTTCTTCCGTCGGCTGGGGAATGGGCATAACTTTTGCAAGTATCAACATCTGTACAAGACCGATAACAGACTGGTAAATCCAGTAAATACCGATGGTAGCGGAGAAGTTGAACGCCATCCAAAGTGTCATAAGAGGCATCATAACGTCCATTATAGTGTTGGACATCTGCGCTTCCTGCGTAGCCGCAACCTGCATTGTCGGGTTGAGTTTGCGGGAGAGTTTCATTGTGATAAACTGGGAAGCGAAAACGAGCAAAGGCACGATAACGAGCCAACTCTTTATT
The DNA here is from genome assembly GCA_045653255.1 of Eubacteriales bacterium. GTDB lineage: Bacteria > Bacillota > Clostridia > Oscillospirales > CAG-272 > UBA1740. Next base: position 8,264 of record JAZOLR010000110.1, read on the forward strand.
TCGGGATTGCCTGATACGTCAATGCCGAATACGTGGAAGTTGGGGAGTTTGTCATAGGTGAAACCTGCGATTTTTTCGAAATCAAACTCAGTAGTAAGTTCCTTTATTTTGGAAACGACAGTCATCTGGTCTGCTTTCGCAACGTCTGCAAAAGTGCCTGCTGCAAGTTCGTTTATCTTCGTAGCGAGGGCGCTTACAGTCTCGCTTGTGAATTTACAAACGTAGGTCAAGGGGTTTCTTATGATATTGTAAAGTATCATAATGATAGGAAGTTGAATGAGAAGCGGCAAGCATCCCGAAAGAGGAGAGTATCCTTCTTTCTGTTGAAGTTCCATAAGTTCATTCTGCTTTTTCTGAAGTGTCGCTTTGTCGTTACGACCTGCGTACTTCTTTTCTATTGCCATCATCTTCGGACGAAGAGATGCGCCTTTAATCTGATTTTTCTGCTGTTTGATACTGAACGGGAGTAACAAGATTTTTACTGCTACCGCAAACAACAAGAGCGCAAGTACGTAGTTGTTGTTCGTTATAGAACAGAAAAAGTTCATTACCGCACCGAAAAGATTATAAATAGGTGCTAACATTT
>JAZOLR010000111.1:0-3646 GCA_045653255.1 Eubacteriales bacterium
TACATACCGATTTACCCATACCCGATGCACCTGCAATAAGTAGGAGGGGCATCTTCGCTATATCAATATATACAGGCTCGCCGCTTATGTCTGCGCCGAGACAAACGGTTGTCTTTGAAGGTGCGTTTTTGAACTCGTCTGTGTCAAGCAATGCACGAAGACCTACCGTTTGTGACTGTGCGTTAGGTACTTCGACACCCACCGCAGACTTTCCGGGGATAGGCGCTTCGATTCTTATTCCCGATTTTGCAAGAGCAAGGGAAATATCGTCGACAAGGTTTGCAATAGATTTGATTCTTATACCTTCGTTAGGAACGAGTTCATATCTTGTGATACGAGGACCGCGCGATACGTTTGTTACCTTCGTCTTTACGTTAAAGGTTGCAAGAGTGCTATGAAGTTTGATTGCTATCGGGTCTTCGTGTAGCGGTATCGCACTAGCATTTTCGAGTTTGATTTCGCGCAAAAGCGAAAGAGGAGGGAACTGATATGACGGTTTTTTCGGTGCGGAAACCTTTTTCGCTACCGCAACTTTCTTTTCGCCGTTTGCCACCGCCATTATTTCTTCCGTACCGTCTTCATCTTCGTCAAGCGATACTTTCTTAGATTTCGGCGCTGCCTTCTTTTCTGCCTTTTCTATCTTTATCATACTCTGCAAGTCGGAATAACTTTGCATAGGAATATCATCGTTTTCTTCGTCATCCGCTATAGCGTTGACAGGCGGCTTTTTGTAGGCTTCGTCATCGTCTCCGTATGAGTCGAAACCGCTTCTGTCTTGAGTTGTGCCTACTATCTTCGACGTGCTTACGCCGTCAAGGCTTTGAAGATTCTTTTTCGCTTTTTTGTCGGTTGAGGGAGTTACTGCGTCAATGTCGAAAATATCTTCTTCGTCATCGCCGTATTCCATTGCATCGGATATTTTATCGCGCTTTGCTTTCTTATCTTCTTTTTTCGGTTCTTCGGCAATGACTTCGGGAGCGTCAAGCAAAAACGGCGAATCGTCATCGTCTGTGCTTGAAATAGTGGACTGACGGTTTCTTTTAGAGGCTATTGCATTTTCTTCGTTTTGCTTTATGCTAGTCGTTCTTAAGCGACGCGTTTCGGCATCTTCTTGTCGTGCTTGAACTCGCGCCTCGTGTTTTCCTCTGCTTTCGTGATATTTGAGTTTTGTTTTTTCACCCATAGCCTTTGCGATAAGCGCAGGGTTGAAGTTGAAATATACCACAAAGTAAAGCAATATAACAAGTATCACCGCAAGCCAAGTGCCGACAACACCGAATACGGTAGTAAGTAACCAACCGAGTGTGCTTCCGAGAAGACCGCCTCCGTGTATTGAACCGATAGGGTCGGACCAACTGAAAAAGTAAGCGAACACATCGCCAAGATGTTGAGGCTTGAACGTATCAAACACGGGGTCAAACGTGTATACGAGCGCGGACGAGAAAATAAATGCGAAAAACGTAGCAAGTCCGCGGCGAAGCCCCGATTTTCTTCTTATGTTGTTTCTCCAAGTGATGCCTTGGAAAGCGAGAACGAAAGGTAAAGCATACGCCACGTACGAGAAAAGTCCAAAGTTAAAGAATCTCACCAAACGCCCGAAAATTGCACCCGATTCGGTAAGTGTGCAAAAAATCATAAAAATCGCAAAAAAAGTAATAATATAAGCGAGCGCAACGTTGAGTACACTGTCAGGGTCACTTATCGCTTTTTCGTTTTTATGAGTGCTTGGATGCGCTCTTTTGCTATGCGTAGCCGCGTGGGTTGTCTCCGTCTCGCGATGTGCACTCACCGTCTTTTTCTTTTTGTCAGATTGAACGGTTTTTGCAGTATCATTTTCTGTTTTTCTCTTCCTTTTTGGGAGAGTTTCTATTTCTTCGGTATCAAATCCGTTGTTGTCGTAATTCATTTTGTACGTCCTTTCTTTTTGTATAAAAAGGGTATAATCCCACATTTTAATCCTATTTATTATTCTACCAAAAAATCCAATGAAATACAAGGGTTTTTCGGCATTTTTTCTACAATTAAATATAAATATTTCATTAACAAAAGACAAAAAAGACAGAAAAATTCAGTTCTCTCACAGAAAATCGGAAAAGTTTTAAAATAAGGAGTAAAAAATGAATCAAAAACGAAAAAAAGAAGCCGTGTTTCTCGCTGTCGGTGCATTTTTAGCAGGACTTATAAACACTATAGTCGGCGCGGGCGGCGGTGTCTTTCTGATATTCGCCATGCAGATGATCATATCAAAAGAAAAAGAGAAAAACGTCTACGCCGTCACCACCGCCGCTATAATGATTTTGTCGCTTATATCTCTATTTTCTTACCTTAACGGCGGTGTAATAAACTTCGCAGACGTCGCCCCTTTTATATTTCCCGCGGTTTTGGGTGGAAGTATCGGCGCTCTACTTCTCGGCAGAATAAAAACAAAGCATATCCGTTTCATTTTTGCCGCGCTAACGCTTTATTCGGGGGTGAAAATGTTATTTTGATTTTAGATTTTTTAGTCACTTTTCTTGTTGCCGCGCTTGCAGGGCTAGGAGTCGGAAGCGGCGGACTTTTGCTTATTTATCTCACGCTTGTGAGGGAAGTAGAGCAGTTGACCTCACAAGGTATAAACCTTGCGTTTTTTATATTCGCCGCACTTGCCTCTTTTTTCGTGAATATGCGAAAAAAACGCATCGACCCCCACACGCTTATATTTATTACTGTGTTTGGGGTGCTCGGTGTCGCTATCGGTACGGCAATTCTGCCTTATATTCCTCCCCAAATAGCGAGAAAAATGCTCGGAGTCATACTCATTTTAATGTCTCTTTTTACCCTCTTTTTCCCTCGCGTCAAGGAGTTTTTCAAAAAAATGAAAGATAAAAAGTAAAAATCCGTCTGTAAATAACGCTTGTTGTCTTGACAATTGCTAAAAAATAGGCTATAATACTATGTTGAGTAAAAATCTCAAAAATTAAAAGGAGGAACGTCGATGACGGATAAGGAAAAAATCACGAAAATACTGAGAAAATCTGCCTCGTCTGCGAGAAAAGAACTGAAAAATCTTTGCGACAGAACGCGGAAACTAAAGGACGATTTGTGTTGTTGTGACTGTTCTTTTGAAAAAATAGCAGAACTCGCATCGGCGGAAGTCGAGAAGGTAAAAGAGGGCGCAAAAGAAGCGTACGAAAACGTGAAAACGGACGTAAAAGCGATTCGCGACCGTGACCCTGCGGCGACCTCCGATTTAGAGGTAGTTTTACTCTATTCGGGATTTCACGCGACGGTAGCGCACCGTGTCGCTCACGCACTTCACAAAAGAGGATTTCTTTTCTCTGCAAGAGCGATAAGCCAGACGGCAAAATTCGTTACGGGAATTGAAATTCACCCCGGTGCAACCATAGGAAAGGGACTCGTTATCGACCACGGTACAGGCGTGGTTATCGGTGAGACTGCCGAAATAGGCGACAACTGTACGCTCTATCAGGGTGTCACACTCGGCGGTACGGGAAAAGATACGGGAAAACGTCACCCCACACTCGGCGACAACGTGCTTGTCGGTGCAGGTGCAAAAGTGCTCGGACCTTTCAAGGTTGGAAGCAACTCGAAAATAGCGGCAAACGCAGTCGTGTTGAAAGAAGTGCCCGAAAACTGTACGGCAGTC
>JAZOLR010000112.1:0-11364 GCA_045653255.1 Eubacteriales bacterium
AAGAAGGGCACGTTGAGATTGTTCTTTGAAAGTGCTACTGCAGCGGAAACGGAAAGGGATATTCCCTTGTATGCAGGGCCGTAGAGGACTGCTTTCTTTTCGCCGAGTTTTTCAAGATATGCTTTTGCATAGAATTCTCCGAGGGTTGCTATATCGCTTCCCGTCTTTATCATTCCCGCGTTTATGAAATAGGGAATTTTTCTTCCGCTTTTTGCGGTGAAGTCACCGAATTTGAGAACGCCTGCGCTCTGCAAAAATTCAATAAATTCTCTCTTGTAACTTTCCATTTTATTACTCCTTTATTACGCGTTAAGTTATATTAGCCTATGAACTCTTCGCAGCATCTTCTGTATGCCGCAACGGGATCTTCTGCCGCCGTGATAGGTCTGCCGACAACGATATAGTCAGAGCCTATCTTCTTTGCTTCTGCAGGTGTCATAACTCTCTTCTGGTCTCCCTTGTCGCCGTCTGCGAAACGCACGCCGGGGGTAACTGTCAAGAATTCCTTGCCGCAGGTTGCGTGTACCTTTTCTGCTTCGAGGGGTGAGCATACAACGCCGTCAAGTCCCGCTATCTTTGCATTGCTTGCATAGTGCATAACTACACGGTCTATCGGCTCGTTTATAAGAAGGTCGCGCTTCATTCTCTCTTCATCGGTAGAGGTAAGTTGAGTTACCGCAATAAGAAGAGGTCTTGTACCGTCGGGGCGGGTAAGTCCTTCGAGTGCCGCTTCCATCATTGATATTGTTCCGCTTGCGTGAAGGTTCGTCATATCAACGTCGAGGTGTGAAAGCACTGCCATAGACTTTTTAACCGTATTCGGAATATCGTGGAGTTTGAGGTCGAGGAATATCTTGTGTCCTCTCGCCTTTATTTCTTTTACTATTGACGGACCTTCCGCATAGTAAAGTTCCATACCTATTTTTACAAAAGGTTTCTCGTTTTCAAATTTGTCAAGAAAATCAAAGGTGTCTTTTGCGCTCGCAAAGTCGCAAGCAATAATTACGTCCTTTCCCATTTTTCTTATCCTTTCAAAAATTCATTTTTTCAAAATTTCAAGTTATCAGTCTATTTTAAGACCTTCAAGCGACTTTATACCGTATTTTTCCATAACACGCGGCAAGTCGTTTATTATATCGCGGCAAGCATAGGGGTTTATAAGGTTTTCTGCACCTACTTCAACCGCAGTCGCGCCCGCGAGCATCATTTCTATAACGTCTTCCGCCGTGGAAACACCGCCCATACCGACAACAGGTATTTTTACTGCGTGCGCTACCTGATATACCATTCTGACGGCAACGGGGAAAATCGCACTTCCCGAAAATCCGCCCATCTTGTTTGCGATAACGGGCTTTTTCGTTTTAAGGTCTATTCTCATACCGAGAAGCGTGTTTATAAGGCTTATACCGTCTGCGCCCGCTTCTTCGCACGCTTTCGCTATTGCTACTATGTCGGTTACGTTGGGGGAGAGTTTTATTATTACGGGTTTTGTCGTTACCGCTTTTACTGCGCGTGTAACTTCCGCCGCCGCTTCGGGTGACGTACCGAAACTCATACCGCCGCCGTGAACGTTGGGGCAACTTACGTTTACTTCAAGCCAACCCACCTGCTCGCACTTGTCAAGTTTCTCGCAAGTGTAGACGTATTCTTCAACCGAGAATCCCGACACGTTTGCCATTACTTTTTTGTCAAAGCATTTTGCAAGGCGAGGCAATTCCTCGGAGATAACCTTTTCAACACCGGGGTTCTGAAGACCTACCGAGTTTATCATACCCATAGGGCATTCTGCAATTCTCGGTGTGGGGTTTCCGAATCTCGCTTCTTTTGTCGTACCTTTGAAAGAAAAAGTACCGAGCATATTTATATCGTAAAGTTCTGCGAATTCATAACCGAAACCAAAAGTTCCCGAAGCGGGAATTATGGGGTTGTCAAGTTCTATACCGCAGAGAGTTACTTTCGTGTTTACCATATTATTTCCTCCTTTTCAAGCACGGGGCCGGCACGGCATATTCTCTTGTTGCCGTACTTGGTCTTACAGGAGCAACCCATACAAGCACCGAAACCGCATCCCATACGCTCTTCAAAACTGAACTGTCCCGAACTTTCCGACTTGTCGTAGATTGCACGGAGCATAGGTTCAGGTCCGCAGGTGTAGAAATAACTGTATGAAAGTCCCGACATAGCGTCGGTAACGAAACCGCGTATTCCGTAAGAGCCGTCAACCGTAGTTACGTATACTTCTGCGCCGAGTGCGCGGAATTCGTCTTCATAGAAAACTTCGTCGCGAGAGCCGAAGCCTAAAATGACTTTCACGGATTTGCCCTGTGCTATAAGTTGCTTTGCAAGCATATACATAGGGGGCACGCCTGCGCCGCCGCCTATAAGAAGGGGCGTGTCGCCTGATTTTGTCAAATCATAGCCGTTGCCAAGTCCTGTGAGGGTGAGAAGTTTCTCACCGCCCGTCATTTCTGCCATTTTTTCCGTACCTTTGCCAACAACCTTGTAAATAATTGTTAGCAATCCGTCTTTTGCATCGCATACGGAAATCGGTCTGCGAAGATAAAAACCGTCGAGTTTTATGTTCACGAACTGTCCCGAAGCGGTTATGTCGGATATATCACCCGACATAACGCATTCGTACGTGTTCTTTGCTATTTTTTTATTGGTTACTACCTCAAAAAAAGTATCTTTCATTAGAAAATGCAAACCTTTCTTTACAATTCTTCACAAATCAACTATCTATTGTGGAGATAGTGATAGTGATATCTTCAAGCACGTCGAGAAGAACCTTTACGGTATCGAGCGAGGAGAAGAGGGTGGTGTTTGTCTCAACTGCGAGACGGCGGATTTCGTGACCGTCTTTCTGCTGGTCTGTTGAGTTCACGTCGCTTGTGTTGATAACGTAAGCGATATGTCCCTGACGGATAGAGTCGGGAATATCCGTGCTACCGTTGCCTATCTTTTCTTTTTCTCTCGTTCTTATACCGTGCGCTTTCAAGAATTTCGCTGTTCCGCTTGTCGCTTCGATATTGAAACCGAGGTTGTAGAAACGGCGTACAAGAGGAAGAACTTCTTCTTTGTCCTTGTCGCAGATTGTAACGAGTACAGTACCGTAGTTCTGTACGTTCATACCCGATGCCTGAAGCGCCTTGTAGAATGCACGGTTTCTGTCGTCGTCGTAGCCTATCGCTTCACCTGTAGACTTCATTTCAGGAGAGAGGTATGCGTCAAGACCGCGGAGTTTGTTATAAGAGAATACGGGAACTTTGCAGTACCAACGCTTCTTTTCTTCGGGGTAAATGTCGAATATACCGAGTTCTTTCAAGGATTTGCCGAGGATTACTTCGGTTGCGATATCCGCAAGGGAGTAACCTGTGGACTTCGAAAGGAAGCGTACTGTTCTTGAAGAACGGGGGTTTACTTCTATTATATAAACGTAGTGTTTTTCGTCAACTATGAACTGAATGTTGAAAAGACCGATTATGCCGATGCCAAGACCCAGAGCCTTCCAGTAGGAAAGTATCTTGCCCTTTACTTTGTCGGAGATACTGAAAGAGGGATATACGCTTATACTGTCGCCCGAGTGTACGCCCGTACGCTCAACGAGTTCCATAATACCTGCAACGAATACGTCGCGACCGTCGCAAATTGCGTCTACTACGACTTCCTTACCCTGAATGTAATGGTCAACGGGAACGGATTTGTCTTCGTCTATTTCAACTGCGGTACGCAAGTAGTGGCGAAGTTGTTCTTCGTTTCCTACAAGTTGCATTGCGCGTCCGCCGAGAACGAAACTGGGACGAACGAGCACGGGATAGCCTATCTCTTTCGCTACCTTTACGCCGTCTTCTATCTTCGTTACCGCCTGACCTTTAGGTTGAGGAATGTTGAGTTCTTTCAAGAGTTTTTCGAACGCGTCTCTGTTCTCTGCTCTGTCTATTGCATCGCAGTCTGTGCCTATTATCTTAACGCCGAGGTCGTGCAAGGGTTGAGCGAGGTTGATAGCGGTCTGTCCGCCAAGAGAAGCGATAACGCCTTCGGGCTTTTCAAACTCGATAATGTTCATAACGTCCTCTGTGGTGAGAGGTTCGAAATAGAGTTTGTCTGCGGTTGTGTAGTCTGTCGAAACGGTTTCGGGGTTGTTGTTGATGATAATTGCTTCGTAACCCGACTTCTTGATAGTAGTTACCGCGTGAACGGTTGAGTAGTCGAATTCTACACCCTGACCGATACGGATAGGACCTGCACCGAGAACGACAATCTTCTTTTTATCTGTGAGTATTGAAGTATTCTCGCCTGTGTAGGAAGAATAGAAGTAAGGAATATATGCGCCCGTGTGGCAGGTGTCAACCATTCTGAATACAGGGAAAAGTTTGTGCTCTTTTCTGAAGTTGAACACGTCGCGCTCCGTGCATTTCCACATTCTCGCCACGTACTTGTCAGAGAAGCCCATCTTCTTTGCCGCGGTGAGAATTTCTATGTTGAATGCGTTCGCTTTGAGTGTTTCTTCCATATCAACGATGCGCTTTATTGCTTCGAGGAAGAAGGAAGTTATCTTCGTTATCTCGTGTACTTCTTCAACGCTTACGCCGCGTGCGAGAAGTTCCGCAATTGCAAATATGTTATCGTCACGGAATACGGAGATATAGTTGCGAAGTTCTTCAACGGACATATTGTCAAACTTGTGGTGATAGATATGGTATGCGCCAACTTCAAGAGAACGGATACCCTTGAGAAGACACTCTTCAAGGTTTGAACCGATACCCATTATTTCACCTGTCGCCTTCATCTGCGTACCGAGTTGGTTTGATGCAGTGGTGAATTTGTCGAACGGGAAACGGGGGAGTTTCGCTATAACGTAGTCGAGGCTGGGCTCGAATGCTGCCGTTGTGTTCGCTATCTTTATTTCGTCAAGCGTCATACCTACCGCTATCTTTGCGGTAACTCTCGCTATAGGATAGCCGGACGCTTTAGATGCAAGCGCGGAACTTCTCGAAACGCGCGGGTTTACCTCGATAAGATAGTATTCGCTCGAATTGGGGTTGAGAGCGAACTGTACGTTACAACCGCCTTCAATCTTGAGTTCGCGAATGAGTTTGATAGCGGAGTCGTTGAGCATCTTCATATCGTGCTCGGAAAGTGTCATAATAGGAGCAACAACCATACTGTCGCCCGTGTGAACGCCAACAGGGTCGATGTTTTCCATACCGCATATTGTTATCGCGTTATCCGCGGAGTCACGCATAACTTCGAATTCAATCTCTTTAAAGCCTTTTACCGAACGCTCGATAAGAACCTGATTAACAGGAGATGCTTCAAGTGCGCCGACAGCGAGTTCTTCGAGTTCTTTTCTGTCGTATGCAAATCCGCCGCCCGTACCGCCGAGTGTGAACGCAGCACGAAGAACAACGGCATAGCCTATTCTCTCTGCTGCGTCGATTGCTTCTTCAAGCGTGTTCGCTATGTCGGAAGGAATAACAGGCTCGCCTATAGATTCGCAGAGTTCTTTGAAAAGTTCTCTGTCTTCTGCACGCTCGATACTTGTGCTTGACGTACCGAGAAGTTCAACGCCGCTTTCCTTGAGTATACCTTTCTTTTCAAGAAGCATAGCAAGGTTGAGGCCTGTCTGTCCGCCGATACCGGGAACTATTGCGTCAGGACGCTCGTATCTGTTTATCTTCGCTATATATTCAAGGGTGAGTGGCTCCATATAAACCTTGTCAGCAATCGTTGTGTCGGTCATTATCGTCGCGGGGTTGGAGTTAACGTGTATTACTTCGTATCCCTCTTCTTTGACCGCAAGACACGCCTGAGTGCCCGCATAGTCAAACTCTGCAGCCTGACCGATTACGATAGGACCTGAACCTATAATCATAATTCGCTTTAAGTCTTTTCTCTTTGCCATTTTTTATATCCTCCGAAAAATTATTAACTGTTTTAGTCTTTGAGTGCCGCGTCAAGATATACCGCTCTTCCCTTGTATACCGTCGCAAGACACTTGCCGTAGAATTTCATATCCGCAAAAGGAGTTGCGCGCCCTGCCGATAAGAAAGTCTCGGGGTCTACTGTGTATTCCTCGTCGAGTGAGAATACCGTAAATCCGACGTCGGAATCAATTCCGAAACGGATACGCGGATTCGCCGACATAAGTTCAACGAGTTTCTCCATTGAAATTATTCCCGTTTTTACGAAATGCGTATACATAGCGGCAAACGAAGTCTCTATTCCGACAACGCCCATCGCGCTGTTTTCGAGTCCTTTTGACTTTTCCTCTTTCGAGTGGGGCGCGTGGTCTGTCGCAATCATATCAACCGTGCCGTCGAGAATTCCCTCAATCATCGCTTCTCTGTCCTCTTTTGAGCGCAGAGGCGGATTCATCTTGAAACGCGCGTCCTCTTGCAAGTAGGAGTCATCGAGTGTGAGGTAGTGCGGCGCTGTCTCGCAGGTAACGTCTATCCCTCTCTTTTTTGCCTCTCTTATAATTTGCACGCTCTCTTTTGTCGAAATGTGGCAGACGTGATATGAAACTCCCGTCTTCTCCGCTAATTTGAGGTCGCGGGCAATCTGTCCCCATTCGCTCTCCGAGCAAATTCCGCGGTGACCGTGCGCGCGCGCATACTCGCCGTCGTGAACGTAACCGCCGCGAAGAAGCGAGTTATCCTCGCAATGAGCGACAATCATTTTCCCAAGCGATTTCGCCTTTTCCATAGCGGAAAGCATCATTTCATCGTCCTGCACTCCGCGTCCGTCGTCGGAAAACGCAATAGCACCGTCCGCCATATCTTCCATATCGGAAAGTTCTAACCCTGCCTGACACTTCGTTATGGTCGCGTAGGGGTAAACCGCTATTTTCGCATCTTTTGCAATTATGTCTGTCTGAATTTTGAGATTTTCTTTACTGTCGGGGGCGGGTTTGAGATTCGGCATGGTGCATACTGCCGTATATCCACCGTGTGCCGCCGCTTGCGAGCCCGATTTTATCGTCTCTTTATAAGAAAAACCCGGCTCTCTGAAATGAACGTGAACATCACAGAAACCGGGAAGAACGACAGTATTGTAAAAAGTGGGAAAAGAAACGCAATGAGAAGCGTCGGTGCAAACAGAAACAGAATGGCCGTCAAAAATCAAATCTTTCTGTACCATCTCGCCGTTTTCATATATGTACGCGCTCTTCAACAAGGTTTTCATTTTCTTTCCTCCGTTTTAAATTTCGTTTTCAAACCAATCTGAACTGACTGCAAAATCAACTTTAAAAATCAATTTCCGAGGGTAAAAAATAAAACCCCGTCAATTGACAAGGTCGCACAAAAACATCACCGTATCGCTACGGCGTACTTTTATGAAACCTTGGCGGCATCTCTGTACCGACCTTAAAGATTTATTTTCTACTTATTCTATCACAACACGCGCGTATTGTCAAGAGAATTTCGCGAGAAATATATGCAAAAGCCGAGATTTTTTTCATTAACTCCATATTTTTTGGAAGTGAGTTATTTTTTTAACGTATACAGTTATTTTTTTCACAAAATCTACTAAAAATTAAAAAATAAAAATCCCCTTACCCATTGAAAAACGAAAGCAGCAATGCTATAATATAATTGTGTATTTTGGCAAAAAATAATTAAAACACAATAAATATAAAAGGTATGACGAGTATGAAAAAATTGGACAAGGCAGTTGTGCACGAATCGCTTTACGTCGCGGCGTGGGTGCTCATTTTGAGTGCTATAATGCAGGCTGTGTTTCTCCTGATAGGAAAGTGGGACTTGCGCGTGCTTTACGGCAATCTTTTGTCGGGCGCTCTTTCTGTTCTTAACTTTTTCTTTATGGCGGTGACAGTGCAGATAGCACTCGGCAAAGAAGAAAAGGAAGCGAAAAACACAATGAAATTCTCGCAGAGTATCCGCACTATCTTCCTCTTTGGAATTACGGCGGCAGGTGTTTCGTTTTCCTCTGTATTCAATATCTGGACCGTACTTATTCCTCTTATATTCCCACGTGTAGCAGTTGCTTTCCGCGGACTTTTTCCGCAGGAATGACTAGTAGTTAGTGAGTAGTGAACATACTTAATCGTTTCCTGCCCTTTTACCGTCAAACTAACTATACCGTCCACTAAAAACTGTCCGCTAATCTCTGTCCACTAAACCAACCTCGGAGGTAATTATAAATGACCGATAAACGTCGCTTTTTAGCGGTGGATATACTCTATCTCTCTCTTGCAATACTTCCCCTTTTGTTCGGCATAATACTGAAAATTCTCACGACGCCCGCAAGCGAGGGTATAACCATCACGGGCGCACAGGTGTATTTCATAATCCCTATGCCTATCCAAAACCTTCCCGTCTCTGCCGCGCAGATAAACTCTGTGCTTGTTATACTTTCCGTGCTCGGTCTATGTCTTTATCTGACGCACGGAATAAAGGTAAGACCCGACACGAAGCGTCAGCACCTTGCGGAATGGATAGTTGAAAAGACGGAAGGACTCGTTTCCGAGTCGATGGGAGAATATTTTTCGGGATACGCGCCGTTTATCGGCACGATACTCGCCATCTCCGCCGTATCAAGTCTTTTGTCACTTCTCGGACTTTTCCCGCCGACGTCAGACATCAATATCGTCGCAGGTTGGGCAATTCTCGTATTCATACTCATAACTTACTACAAACTCAAAGGCGGTTTTCTCAACTACCTCAAAGGTTTCACCGAGCCTATATTCGTTATGACGCCCTTGAATATTCTCGGAGAGATAGCAACCCCCGTTTCAATGGCTTTCCGTCACTACGGTAACGTGCTTTCGGGCTCTGTTATTGCGGTGCTTATCGCGTCTGCGCTTTCGGGACTTTCGTCACTTATTCTCGGGTGGCTGCCAGGGGCGCTCGGAGAAATTCCTTTCTTGCAGATAGGTCTTCCCGCAGTACTTTCTATTTACTTTGACGTATTCAGCGGATGTATGCAGGCCTACATCTTCGCTATGCTTACTATGCTTAACGTAGCGGGCGCATTCCCCGTAGACGAATACGAAAAGAGAAGAAAAAAGAAACTCGAAAAAGCGGCGGCAAAAAACGTACTCGCAAAAGAAAACGCATAAAGCCCGCATTATTGCAAACTTAACTTTACAAATTTTAAAAAGAAATCAAAAAAATAAAAATATATAAATTTCGGAGGATTTTTATTATGGAATTCGCAACAGTTGAACTCGCAATCGGTTTGATACTCGCAGCGTGCGCTCTCGGCGCAGGCATTTGTATGGGTATAGGCGCTATCGGCCCCGGTATCGGTGAAGGTAATGCCGTATCTAAAGCGTGTGAAGCAATCGGCCGTCAGCCCGAAAGCAAGGGCGCAGTAACAAGCACGATGATAATGGGATGTGCTATTTCCGAGACTACGGGTATTTACTCTCTCGTTATCGCAATTCTTCTCATTTTCGTTGCTCCCAACACAATGGTGAACATTCTCAAAAACGCAGTGGGTCTTTAATTTAAAAGACCGAAGGTGGCAGTATGCAATCGTAAGATATTATTTCGGTCAATCTGTGGCAGATTTTAATCTCTCTTGCCAACCTGCTTATTTTGTTTTTGATTATTAAAAAGGTACTCTACGGTCCTGTAAAGCGCGTACTCGCAGAGCGTCAGGCAGAAATTGACGGACGCTATGAAGAAGCGGACAATGCAAAGCGCGAGGCTCTCGCCGCAAATGCCGAATGGCAGGCGAAACTCGGCGCGGCTAAAGAAGAAGCCGACGGTATAATACAGACGGCGACGAAAAACGCAGACAAGCGCGGCGAAAAGATAGTTGCCGAAGCGAAAGAAAAAGCGGAAATTATCATTCGTCAGGCAGAGACCGAAGCAGAACTTGAAAAGAAAAAGGCAAAAGAAGAGATAAAGTACGAGATAGTTACTATCTCTGCCGCACTCGCGGAAAAGATGCTTTCCCGTGAGATTAACGAAGACGACCATAAAGAACTTATCAATTCCTTTATTGACGGCATAGGTGACGCAAATGACGGCAACGTATAAGGAATATGCGCAGGCGCTTTTTATGCTTGCAGCCGAAAAAGAAAAGGAAGAAGACTACGCACAAGGACTTGATGCCGTTCGTGACGTGTTTTCGGAAAATCCCGAATACGCGGATTTTCTTTCCTGCCCGAGTATTCCCTGCCCTGAGCGAAAAGAGGCTATCTCTTCCGCTTTTTCGGGATATGAGGAGGATATTGTTTCTTTTCTTTGCATTCTTTGCGAACGCGGACGTATTCGCGAACTTTTTGAATGTATAGAGGAGTATAAAAAACTTCTCGCTTTCAAAAAGAATGTGAAAAACGTGCGTGTGCGCAGTTTTGCACCGCTCGGCGAAGAGGAAAAGGCGCGCCTTAAAAGCAAACTTGAAAAGATACACAACTGTTCCGTTTCTATTGAGTACGAACTCGATTCGTCGCTTATCGGCGGTCTTGTAATCGAGATAGACGGCAAAATAATAGACGGAAGCGTCAAAACACGACTTGAACAGGTAAAGGGAGTGATAGTCAAATGAGCACAAGACCCGAAGAAATCAGCGGAATAATTAAAGAACAAATAAAAAACTTCAAATCCCGCGTTGAAATGCGTGAAACGGGCTCGGTCATTCTCGTCGGTGACGGAATAGCGAGAGTTTACGGACTTCGCGAATGTATGGCGAGCGAACTTTTGGAATTTGAAGACGGAACTTTCGGACTCGCGCAAAACCTTGAAGACGAGACGGTTTCCGTCGCGCTCTTGTCAAACGAGAACAAAATCCGTGAAGGCTCTACAGTAAAAAGAACCGGAAGAGTTCTTTCCGTGCCTGTCGGTGACGGTATGCTCGGCAGAGTTGTCGACGCACTCGGAAACCCGATAGACGGAAAAGGCCCGATAGCAGCGGACGGCGAGCGTCCCGTAGAATCGGAAGCCCCCGGTATTATTGAGAGAAAGAGCGTTTCCGTACCTTTACAGACGGGTATCAAGGCTATAGACAGTATGATACCGATAGGCAGAGGTCAGCGCGAACTTATCATAGGTGACCGCCAGACAGGTAAAACGGAAATCGCAATAGATACCATTATAAATCAGAAAAACACAGGTGTTATCTGTATATACGTAGCAATAGGACAGAAAACTTCGTCGGTCGTTTCGCTTGTCAACGAACTTACAAGAAACGGCGCGATGGAATATACCGTTGTCGTAGCCGCTACCGCATCGGAGTCCGCACCGCTTCAGTACGTTGCGCCCTACTCGGGTTGCGCTATGGCGGAATACTTCCGTGAAAAAGGCAAAGACGTACTCATTATATACGACGACCTTTCAAAACACGCGGTGGCTTACCGCGCACTTTCGCTTCTTATCAGACGTCCTCCGG
>JAZOLR010000113.1:0-11541 GCA_045653255.1 Eubacteriales bacterium
GGGGCGGTTTTTATGTGTTAGTTGTACCACCCCTCCTTGCATGTTCCCGACGTATATTCCCCCAACCACTATTTCGGCTGGTACGGCGGCGTCACTTCAATGAAGGGACCGTGGTTTGACTAATGGCACGCAACCCATCCGAATATTCCGATAGGATGTTCCGAATACGGATGCGAAGCACTCAACTGGCATACGTCCGACCCGAAGCAAGGCGACTACACAGAAGAATATCAGGCATACTACCACGAAGAACTTATAAAGCAACTCTTCTCACGTAAGTATATCTGGGCTACTCACGTATGGAATATGTTCGACTTCGGCGCAGACGCAAGAGCGGAAGGCGGCGAAAACGGACAAAACCACAAAGGACTTATGACCTTTGACCGTAAGTATAAGAAAGACGCGTTCTTTGCATACAAGGCATGGCTCGTTTCTCCCGAAGTTGACCCCTTCGTTCACCTCTGCGGAAAGAGATACGTAGACAGAGTTGAAGAAGTTACGAAAGTAACGGTATATTCAAACCTTCCCGAAGTAGAACTTTTCGTCAACGGCGAGTCTATCGGTAAGAAGACGGCAGAAGACCACTTCTTCTATTTTGACGTGAAAAACGAGGGTGAAAGCGTAATAGTTGCACGCGCAGGCGAACTTTCCGACGAAGGAAAAATCCGCCGCGTTGCAGAAATGAATATGGACTACGTGCTTCGCGAAGTAGGTGCGGTGCTCAACTGGTTTGACGTTGAAGTAAAAGAAGGCAGATTCTCCCTCAACGACAAACTTTCCGACATTATGCAATCAAAGCGCGGCAAACTCTGGTTTATCACCCTTGCGCTCAAGATGAAAAAGAAGATGGACGCAAGCAAGAAAACTTCAAAGAAGGGTGAAAAGAAGTCCGGCGGTTTCGACGTTGATATAAAAGCAGACGGCGGACTTATGCAGATGATGGGCGGTTTCACCGTACTTCGTCTCTCCTCTATGCTCGGTATGGCGAATATCTCATTCACAAAAGAAGAACTTCTCAAACTCAATCGCCAACTTAACAGAATTAAGAAACCTAAAAAGAAATAATCTAACCTGAAAAATTACAAAGCCTTTACTGTACGCGAAAACTGAAGTGTACAGTAAAGGCTTTTTTATTGAAAATTGTGAAAACACGCGGTTTTTACCGCTTAAGTCCAAAAAAACAAATTTTGCGGTTTTATGTATCAAAAAGTGTGATTTTCACTTGACAAATCAAATTTTCAGATCTTGACATTGTTCTAGATTTGGAATATAATATATACGATAAAATTTTCAGGAGGCATTATGCTACAATATATGACCGCCAAGGAGGCGGCTGAAAAGTGGAACATATCTCAAAGACGTGTATCTATTCTTTGCGTCGAAAACAGAATTCCAAACGTTGCAATGCTAGGCAATATGTGGATAATCCCAAGAGATGCAGAAAAACCCGAAGACCAAAGAAAAAAGGAAAATAGACTAAAAATAGATTGAAAAGGATGCTAAATGAATTTACATTTTAATCAATCTCTTGCTGTCAATTATCATAGCGGAACACAAATTGCAAGAGTTTTAACAGAAAACTGGGTCGCAGACAATATGTTCTGCCCGAGGTGTGGAAATTCAAATATAAATCACTTTCCTAACAACAGTCCTGTTGCAGATTTTTACTGCCCATTATGCAATAACGAATACGAATTAAAAAGCAAAAACGGCTCGTTAGAACATAAGGTTAATGATGGCGCGTATGAAACAATGATAAATAGAATTACTAGTTTTCAAAATCCGGATTTCTTTTTTATGAATTATTCCAAGGATACGCAAAGTGTAAGAGATTTCATTATTATTCCTAAACATTTTTTTGTTCCGGATATTATCGAAAAAAGAAAACCGTTAGCGGAAACTGCAAGACGTGCAGGGTGGATTGGCTGTAATATAATAGTAGGTAAAATACCTATTGAAGGTAAAATACATATTGTAAAAAACGGCAAAGAAATAGACCGTTCGTTGGTTCTTAAAAATGTTGCTCAAAGCAAGCGATTGGAATTTAACGATATTAACATGCGTGGTTGGGTGTTTGATGTTTTAAATTGCATTAATTCACTCGCCAAAGATATTTTTCTTTTATCTGATGTTTATTCTTTTGCCGATTTTTTGTCAGCAAAGCATCCAAAAAACAACAATATAGAAGCAAAGATAAGGCAACAACTGCAAATACTTAGAGATTTGGGCTTGATTGAATTTTTAGGAAAAGGAAAATACAGAAAGATTTAACATGAAAACATATATATTTTTTACAACAGAAGGCTATAGCGAGTCTCCAACTGCCCAAAGTATAGAAAATGCACAAATGCTTGGTAGAGCCAGTGGTAATAATATATCTTCTGCGCTTGATTCTTTGTTAGATGAAAATCCTTGGATATTGGAAAGCGGTTTTGTTAGAGAAAAAATTTTTGCAGAACAAATTTTCGATAAAAAAACGAAAAATAATATAAAAACCGTTATAAACTATTTATGGAAAGATGAACAGAAACACTACGAAGAATATATAACACCAGACCATATTTATTTAGTGTTAAAGGAATTGAAGAAAACAATATAGTAACTTCGTCGGCTTCGATATAAACCCTAATGCTGTTACACTTTCTTCTCAAAAATGCAATTTTGATTTTGAAACGCCGTGCACTACCACAATAAAATTATGCGATGCTCGAAGTCTTGATTTGCCAGACGAATCAATTGATCTTATTTGTACACACCCGCCATATGCTGACATAATTCAATATAGCGAAGGCATAGAAGAAGATTTATCTCACCTTGATATAAAGGCCTTTTTGCCGGAAATACACAAGGTTGCCGAAGAATCATATAGAGTGCTGAAAAAAGACAAATATTGTGCGGTTTTAATGGGTGACACTCGCCAAAAAGGTATGGTGCAGCCCCTTGCTTTTGAAACTATGACAATGTTTCAACTTGCAGGATTTAAACTTAAAGAAATCATAATCAAAGAACAACACAACTGTCAAGCGACAGGATATTGGAAAACAAATAGCATAAAATATAATTTTCTTTTGCTTGCTCACGAGTATTTGTTTGTTTTTAAAAAATAAAAAAGTTCATAACAAACTAAAAAAATGGCTGTCTCTTATAAAATTTGAGACAGTCATTTTTGTATTAAAATTACGTTTTTCATATACCCATAATCATAGTCAAAGTTCAGCGATATTGACTACCGAAAGGCCTTTTGATTTCGCGTAATTCACGGTATATGCAGTACCGCCCGAAGTTTCCGTAAGATAGCAGATACAGTGCGAAGAAAAGTCAACGAGGTGGCGGTTTCGCTTGTGCATACAGTAAGGGGTATAGGCTTTTTCCACTACTGTTATTTTGTCTGCCTTTTGTTTTATTTCTTCATACTCCCTTTTTTCGCTCACACTCCAATATTTGTCTTGTGCAGGGCAAGGCAAGACGAGTATGAGTTTTATATCGGGGTAAATCTCGCGCAACTCCAAAACCGCGCGCGCCGCGAGTGTGTCAAAACCGAGCGCGCCGCCTGCGCCAAAGTACAAAACGCCTGCGTCTATTTTCTTTTTTATTTCCTCTTTTAGCGCAGTTTTCACACGCAAAATGTCGCTATCGGGAATTTTTCTGTGTCCTGTAAAACAACAGGTTTGCTCTCTCATAATATACCTTTATTCTTTTATTTCTTTCTCGCGTTTTACACCGATTGCAAGTCCGTTTTCGAGGACTAACGGAGTTTCAAAACTTCCGCGCACACCCGTTATTTCTATTATTTTTTCAATATCGTACGGGGGAATTACAATCTCGTAGTCCTCGCCGCCGTCGGAAAACCTAACGGAATAATACGCGCCGAGGTGTATAACTTCGTTTTCGTCCTGTGTCATTTTGTATTCCGCATACGCTTCACTGTCATAGGGCTCTTCTTTTTCCCAGAATGCAAACGTGGTCTCGCGGATAACGAGGGCAATATCATCTATTTTTTCTGTCGGAATGCCGTATATACTGTCATCACAGAAGAAGCAAAGTTTTCCGTCTTCGAGAAAAACTGTTGTCGGGTCGTTTGCATATTCTTCGGATATATATTCGCTTCCGTACAAATATGTCAAAATATCTATTTCGGGTGCGTTTTCGGGCACTGACAAATAACTCTTGATTGCTTTTTGAAGATTTTCGCTTCTGCGCTCAAAGTCCTTTTCTTCTTCAGACTTTTCCTTCTCTTTTTCTTTCGGCTTTTTGAATATCGTCACTAAAATCCCTACAAAACCTAAAACTATCGTAACGATAGAAGGCGCAGTCGCGCTAATGGAGAAAAAGTATGCGCCAAGCACGAAAAGAAATACTGCAATAATAGGCATAAACGACCTAATCATCGGCAAAAACAACGCGGAATTTATCTCTTTTGACGTCTTTCTTTTCATTTCTTCTGTAAGTTCGTCGCTTTCTTTTTGCAGAGCGGCGGAAATGCCTCTCAATTTAAACTGTTGACACTCGTAAAGCGAGTCTTTTTTTGACAAGTCGAGACTGAAAAGATTTTTTCTTTGCATTTTATTTACGCCTTTCTTATTTATTTTCACTTAATTATCAAAACGCAAGCAGGGGAAGACCTATCGCCGTCGGATTGCAGTTGTGTACCTATTTTCCAAAGCAAATCCCCCGAAAGCGAAAGGGTGTTTTTCTTCACTTCCGCTTCTTCCGTTATATCCGTCATTTTCGCAATGTCGCCAAACTCGCCGTCGGCAAATGCGAGAATGTCGCACGCGTAAATTCTCTTTTCGCTCAAATCGCAGTCAAAAGAGAGCGTAAGGTTTTCATATTTTCCGAATATACCGATAGGGTGAGTTTCGTCACCTACTTCTGCGGTTATAGCACACTTATACTCTATGTATTTTTCTTTTTCCGTTGTGCGCGGCAAAGTGGCGATAGAATACGCGCCGTTTGGATTTTTCGAAGCCACTATAAAGGGTTTTTGTAAACTTTCGTTGTCAGTCATCGGCGGTGTCGTGCCTCTTGAAATCACGGCAGGGGCAGATGAGTCGAGCGTTTTTCCGCCTATTATGTTATAAGTCCAATCAAGCGGATGAACGTCAAACTTCCATCTATCCGTCAGAACCTCGTCGCTTATATATACTGAAGTCTCCCTGCAACCGAAAGGCGGTGCTGCTCTGTGCCAGATAAGTGCGCGCGCGACTTCATTCGAGCGATGGGCGACGTCTGCGCGGTCAAGGCAGATTTCATTCCAATATCCTGCCTTGTGACGCATTATTCCCATCGAGCAACCGAGAGCCGCACCGAGTATCGGCAGGTCTTCTATATTCGGTATTCCGCGGCACTCACAGAAAGAAGTGTAATCTTCGCGCAAAAGTTCCGCCGTGCGCGAGAGCGTGATAGGATACATAAACTCCTCAACGCAGTCATAAGTACGCAGATAGTCGGATACGGCAAGTATATTTTTTATCGCGTGGCGATAGTTTTCGTCAGTCTCGGAATTGAAGCAATTCTGCATAAGCGAATGCTCAATTTTGAGGTTCGGCGCATACTTTTTGACTACTTTGGTTAGCATTTCGCGATATTCTATGTCGCGGTCATGGTAGCCCCAATCCACTTTCCAATAAAGAATTCCTGCCTCGTTTGAGATTTTCGCGTTTCTTATCCAGAATTTTTCCGCTTCACTTGCGGTCATTATCTTCTTTTCGCCGTTTTCGTTTTCTTCTGCAAGATTGCAACATATCCACAAACCAAGACCGCGGTAGCCGAGGGATTTCACTTTCTCGCTAATTTTCAAAAGCCGCTCTGCAGGACTTCCCGTGCATTCGGGAAATCTCTTTTCATCGGGGATAAGTGAGCCAAAGCGGTGTCTGTCTTCTTTTTTTGAGGTTGTGCCAAAGGGCACGTCCCAGCCATCGTCAAGCAAAACCGTAATATCCCCACGCACGCGAGTGTCGATAGCGTGTAAAAGACCGCGCTCGCCCCACATAAAGTCCGAGCACATTCTGTCGCGCACGTTTGTGACGTCGCAACCCGCCTCATAGGTAGGCAAGGTCTTATACTGACTCAACCACGTACAAAAATAGTTACCCGTATAGACTTGCATTCACTTCACCCCTTCGGTTTGCATTTTTCTTATTTCTATTATAGCATTAACGGAAAATTTTTTCAACACCTTACAAAAAAGAGTGAAAAATTACGCCGAAAATACGCATTTTTCGCATTTTCGGGAAATTAAAGTTTAAAAACGTATCAAAAAACACATTAAATTGCGCCAAAAAAACGCGCAAAACCTTTACAAACGCGCAAAAAGGTGATATAATGTATTGATATATTATGGTGTATTATATCCATTTGACGAACACACAGAAGAAAACGAAAAAAACGGAGGATGACCATTGACGAAACAAGGTTACACCGTCGGTCTTTACACACTCGGTTGCAAAGTCTCGCAATATGAGACGGAAGCGATAGCGGAAGCGTTTGAAGACCTCGGTTTTACGCGGCTTGACTTCTCGGAGAAGTGCGACGTTTATGTGATAAACACCTGCACGGTAACTGCGGAAGCAGGGCGAAAATGCCGTCAGGTCATACGCAGGGCGGTGAGCGAAAACCCCTCTGCTATCGTTATGGTTACGGGATGCCACTCGCAGACAAATCCCGAAGAAATAAAAGAAATTGAAAACGTGTCGTACATCGGCGGCACGGCGAATAAAATGGCGATACCGAAAAAGGCATTGTCGCTTCTTTCGGCTAGACCGAAAACTCCCGAATTTGAGGTAACGAAACTCGACGGCGAAAAGTTTGAAGATATGCTTGTACGCACACCCCCTCGCACTCGCGCTTACGTGAAGATTGAGGACGGATGCGAATGCAGATGCTCTTACTGCGCTATTCCAAACGCGCGCGGTCCTGTGCGTTCAAAACCGAAAGAAAAAGTGATAGAAGAACTTCGCTACCTTTCTTCTCTCGGTGTACGCGAGGTCGTCTTGACGGGAATTGAGATTTCCTCATACGGACGCGACCTCGGTCGTGAATACCGCCTTATCGACTTGCTTGAAACGATAGACACACTCGACCTTTCCTTGCGTGTGCGTCTTGGCTCACTCACACCCGAAATACTAAAAGAGGACTTTATTGAAAGAATATCACGTCTTCGTTGCATTACTCCGCATTTCCACATTTCCATGCAGTCGGGATGCGACAAAACACTTGCGGCAATGAAGCGCAGATACAATATAAAAATGGCAGAAACTTCACTTTCCCGCCTTCGCGAGAAAATGGACGGAGTGACTTTCACCTGCGACGTGATAGTCGGTTTCCCCGACGAGACGGAAGAAGATTTTCTCACAACTTACGATTTTCTTCGCCGTACACGTTTCCTTGATATGCACATATTCGCATATTCAAAGAGAAAGGACACCCCTGCCGCGACCTATAAAAATCAAATAAAAGAAGAAGTGAAGAAAGCAAGAAGCCAACGTCTGCACGCACTTCAAAAGGAAATAACCGCGTCGGTGTTGAAAGAAAAAGTGAAAAAAGGCGCACCGCTCTCCGTACTTTTTGAAACCTACCGTGACGGCATTTGGACAGGTCACAGCGACACTTATATCGAAGTATGCGTAGAAACCGAAAAAGACCTTCACGCGTCTGTCGTTGACGTAATCCCGAAGCGAGTGGCAGATGGCAAAATCTATGCTTCGCTCGAGTAGCGATTAGCACTTAGTGGACAGTGAGAGTGGACAAATGGGTTCATTACTCAAGGCAGAAATCACAAAATTACCCGTCGTTAAAACTAACTTTGCTAACCACTACTAAAAAAAGCAACGATTTAGTTAATCAAATTAGTTAATCAAAAAAACAATATATAAAATCTGGAGAAAAAACAATGGACAACAAACTCAAAACAATGGACAAAATCGTGGCACTCTGCAAAAACAGAGGCTTCATCTTCGCAGGTTCTGAAATCTACGGCGGACTTGCAAACTCTTGGGACTTCGGCCCTCTCGGCGTTGAATTCAAAAACAACGTAAAAAAGGCTTGGTGGAAGAAGTTCGTTCAGGAGAACAAGTACAACGTAGGCCTTGACAGTGCTATCATCGTCAACCCTGAAATATGGGTAGCGAGCGGTCACGTAGGCGGATTCTCTGACCCTCTTCTCGACTGCAAGAGTTGTAAGACACGTCACCGCGCAGACAAACTCATCGAAGAATATGCGGCTGCAAACGGCACAAACGACAACCCTGCCGCTTGGACAAACGAGGAAATGTCCGCATTCATAAAAGAAAAAGGCATCGTTTGCCCCGACTGCGGAAGCAACGATTTCACCGACATAAGAAAGTTCAACCTTATGTTCAAGACCTATCAGGGCGTAACGGAAGACTCTACTTCTCAACTTTATCTCCGTCCCGAAACCGCGCAGGGTATCTTCGTTAACTTTGCAAACGTTGCACGTACCACGCGTAAGAAACTCCCCTTCGGTATCTGCCAGATAGGTAAATCTTTCAGAAACGAAATCACCCCCGGTAACTTCATCTTCCGTACAAGAGAATTCGAGCAGATGGAACTTGAATTCTTCTGCAAACCCGGCACTGACCTTGAATGGTTCGCATACTGGAAAGACTACTGCGCGAAGTTCCTCTATGACCTCGGTATGAAACCCGAAAATCTCAAACTCCGCGACCACGACCAAGAAGAACTTTCCTTCTACTCAAAAGCAACGACAGACTTCGAGTACCTCTTCCCGTTCGGTTGGGGCGAACTCTGGGGAATTGCAGACCGCACCGACTATGACCTTTCCCAGCACGCAAATCACTCCGGCAAGGCTCTTGACTACTTCGATCCCGAAACCAACGAAAGATACATTCCTTACGTTGTCGAGCCCTCACTCGGCGCAGACCGCGTAGCACTCGCATTCCTCGTTGAAGCATACGACGAAGAAACGGTAGGCGAGGGCGATACACGTGTCGTTCTCCGCTTCCACCCTGCACTCGCGCCTGTAAAGGCGGCAGTTCTTCCCCTCTCGAAGAAACTCTCCGACAAGGCAGGCGAACTCTGCGACGAACTTGCAAAAGCGTTCAACGTTGAATTTGACGAAGCAGGCTCATTAGGTAAGAGATATCGCCGTCAGGACGAGATAGGTACTCCTTTCTGCATTACTTACGACTTTGACACAGAAACCGACGGTTGCGTAACCGTTCGTGACCGTGATACAATGGAACAGGTTCGTATGCCAATATCCGAAGTTAAGGCATACATTGCGGCAAAACTTGAGTTCTGATTCAGAAAACCAAAAAAATCGAAAATAATATGAGTATTTTTGCCTCCTTTTTACGAATAATAATCGGAGGCAAAAATTTCTATATACGGAGAATTATACCTTGAACAAATTGAAAGAATTTCTTACGTCAAAAAATCTGTGGGAAGCCTTCCGCTACGCGATAGTCGGCGGTGTGAGCGCGCTTGCGGATATGGGAGTGTTATTCCTTTTAACCGAATACGCATTCGGCGGCAAAAACACGGGACTTGCGCTCTTTTTCTCGGTTGCGGGCGGATTTGCCGTAGGACTTGCCGTGAATTATATACTCTCGCAGTTGTTCGTTTTCAACACAGAAACGCAAAGAGAAAAGGGCAAGACTGCGCGCGCGTTTTTCATTTACGCCGCTGTCGGAATTATCGGCTTCGGTCTTACTGAACTTCTTATGCATCTTGGAATGTTGTTCGTGCGCGAAGACGGTCTTTGGTATCTTCTTCTCAACTGTTTTGTCAAGGGAATTGTCCTTATATGGAACTATATAGGCAGAAAAATATTCGTATACAAAGGAGAATGAGAATTGGAAAATAAAACTGCTATAATTATCGGCGCAGGCCCTGCAGGTCTTACCGCTGCATACTGTCTACTTAAGGAAACCGACATAAAACCCATCATTCTCGAAGAAGAAAACTTCGTCGGCGGTATCTCTCGCACGGCGGAATATAAAGGAAACCGAATGGACATCGGCGGTCACCGTTTCTTCTCTAAAAACGCGGAAGTAAACGCGCTCTGGCAGGAACTCTGTCCTATGCAGGCGCACCCCTCTTGCGACGATATTATTCTCGGAAGCGATAAAAAGTTCGCAGAAGTCGGCCCTGACCCCGAAAAAGACGAGCGCGTTATGCTCTTGCGTAACCGTGTCTCGCGCATCTATTTTTTGAAGAAATTTTTCAAGTACCCCATTTCCGTTAGTGCGGAAACTTTCAAAAATATGGGACTTAAAAACACAGTAAAGGCAGGTTTCGGTTATCTCGGCTCTTGCGTACGCAAACTCCCCGAAGACAACCTTGCGAACTTCTATATCAACCGTTTCGGAAAACCCCTTTACGAAATGTTCTTTGAGGACTACACGACAAAACTCTGGGGTGTAAGTCCCGAAAACCTCTCTGCCGACTGGGGCGCACAAAGAGTAAAAGGTCTTTCCCTTTGGGGCGCGCTTGCATCCGCTATTGCAAAGCCGTTCAAGAAAAAAGACGCAAAGGTAGAGACTTCGCTTATCGAGCAGTATTCCTATCCGAAAAAAGGACCGGGACAGTACTATGAGATAATGGCAGAGGAAGTAAAACGCATGGGCGGCGAAATCATTTTCGGCGCGCGCGTGAACGAGATTGTAAAAGACGGCGACAAAATAACCGCCGTAAAAGCAATAAAAGACGGAAAAGAAGAAGAATACAAAGCAGACGTGTTCTTCTCGACAATGCCGATAAAAGACCTTGTTGCAGGAATGGGCGAATGCGTACCGACAGAGGTACACGATATAGCGACCTCGCTTCCCTACCGCGATTTTATAACCGTCGGACTTCTTGTAAACAAACTTAAAATTAAAAACGAAACCAAAATAAAAACCGTGTCTAATATCGTGCCTGACTGTTGGATATACATTCAGGAGCGCGAGGTAAAACTCGGTAGATTGCAGATATTCAACAACTGGTCTCCCTATATGGTAAAAGACCTCGAAAACACCGTGTGGATAGGTCTTGAATACTTCTGCTCGGAGGGCGACGAACTCTGGGAAAAGACTGACGAGGACTTCATCTCGTTTGCTATTGACGAACTTGCGTCAATAGACGTAATAGATAAAGAAGACGTGCTTGACGCATGCCGTATAAAAGTAAAGAAAGCATACCCTGCTTACTTCGGCGCGTACTCGCAGTTTGACACGGTAAAAGACTACCTTGACGGAATTGAAAACCTCTGGTGCATCGGTAGAAACGGTCAGCACCGCTACAACAATATGGACCACTCTATGCTCACGGCAATAGAGGCGGTAAGAGCGGTAAAAGCGGGCAACACCGACAAGACTTGCGTATGGTGCGTAAACACCGAAAAGGAATACCACGAGGAATCAAAAGAAAAATGAGCAAAAAAGATAAAACAGAAAACAAAATAGAGTATTTCTCGCCGAAAAAGTCTATTTTCGCTTTACTCTTTATAATCGCTTTGTTTTTCGAGTTGGTATTTGCCAATCTGCCTTTCGTCACTTATGTTTTGCCCGAAATGAAAAA
>JAZOLR010000114.1:0-6160 GCA_045653255.1 Eubacteriales bacterium
CCGGCTCTCTCGAGTAGGTTTGTAAAGTGCGAATACCTGTCACTGCGGTTGAGTATATAATCGGCAACCGTCTCACCTGTGAAGGTGTAACGGTTGCTCTTGTCAATCTCTTCGGTGCAAGAGACAATTGACAATGCTAATGCAAGTATGTAAATTATTCGTCTCATATTGCACAAAAGAGACATTGGAAATATCAAATACGATATTCTAATGTACTATTTGATTAAACCAACAATTATACTCCTAGCGGTGGCAATGGATTTCCGCAACGATCTTCATATTTAGGTAATCCAGTATCATAACCATCTTCTAATCTAATACAGACTGCCATAGTTTCATGCTCATTATGAAGTATAGCACAAGTCGATGAATATGGATATGTACTGCAATCCATATAAACATACTCTTTTAATGCTCCAGTTGCGCATTGGGCGCTACATGTTACTGATGAGGTTATAATATTATCAATTTTATCACCTCCACGAATCTCTTTCATTTGACTATTAGTCAACTTTGTGGCATCTTTCAGCACAATAGGTTTAATCTTTTTCATAGTTGTAAATGTTTAGTAATTTTAAGACATTTAGTGTTCAAATTTAATATTATCATATAACAAAACAAAATATTTTATATGTTTTTTATCAATCATTTAGTAAACATTTACAATATAAATATATTTACCTTTTTATTAAATTGAACGGTTGCAACAACTTTTCAGTCAGACGCTTGTTTTCGGGAACTATTTCCGCTGTTCCGGTCATTACTTGCCAAGCACGTAGATTGTTACCATAGTTTGTCTTCATTCCATTGGGAAATATAACCGTCACTTGATAGTTTCCATTCGCATCAGGTGTCTCATTAATATCATCAATAGTTCCTATTACATAGCCATATTCGCTGTAAGGATAGTTTGCAATAAAGACATTTACTTGTTGTCCTGTTTTTATCTTACCGGAGCCGAGAGCGGGAATTTTTATCTCGCCAATGCTGTTAAACACAGCATAGTTTGTTTCTGTAGTAGTGATGCGGATATCTGCTTTTACAACATCAGGGTAATAAAAGAAATGAGAGCCGACAATGAGTGTGACTACTATTGCAAATATCACTGTTATTCCCCAACGAACTATCCACGATGGAATCTCGCCCATCACCTCCTGCACTTCGTCGCAGTGCATGGCCATGTCTATCTGCTGTTTCTTAATATTTTGTTCATGGTGGCTATGCTTATGTTTATAGTCCCAATTCCAACTGATTCTTTACGAGTGTGTAGTACGCTAATTACAATATACTTTTAATGATTTATAAATATCTATGTCTATTTACAATTTGTTATATTCTAATGTCTATCCTCGGGCTTCAAAGGATCATTGACTATGTTAAGCGGCACAAACTCCAAATAATCCAATTCTCCATTAATAACATTTACACCTTCCCTTGATTCTCCAAGGAATCTGAAACGTATCCAATGCTCGCCATCTACAAGATGTTTGATGGTGATGATTTTACGTACATACATTGGATTGTGTCGTGCCGGAAGATAGCGTTCATAGTAAGCATTGTATGTGTCAGGTGCTTTCATCCATCCGCGGTTGCGCATCTGCTTGTCAAGTTCAACGCCATCGTCATATGTCCTACTATCATCCACCCAACCTACTTTTTCACCAAATGCTGATACACTATGATCAATAGGAAGTCCGCATACTTTGTCGTCAAAATATATTTGAAAATGATGCTTTTTAGTATTATCTACAGTACTTATAAGCATCGACATTCTTATTTCGTAAGTCTTGCTTGGCAATGGTGGCAATTTAAATGCCCAATCGTAGTAATTTGATAATGAGATTCCATCACACATATATGACTTACCCATATTATATATTACGTAGTTTACGGTTCCGTGTCTTCTTATTCCCTTACAATAACCATCGGGGATATATTTGAATTCTGTCTGCCATATATTGTTGCTTGAAAGTTCCGGTTGCAGCGATGCAAGGTCTATTCTTAAACGTTCATTCAGTATATTGCCCACCATTTCATCGTCGTTGTAAATTAGGATTTTCTCGATGGGATGTATAATGCCATTGGATGCGGTGGGAACAAAATCGGCATATTTTCCATCCATTTGTGTGAACTCTGTGAGTTCTATGATGCGCACGTCAAGATGGTTGCGCATTTCGAAATTATATGGCAGGTCGCGTTTGTTGTAGTTTATGTAGATATTTTGTGCTTCGGTGGTGCTTAGGGGTTTCAGTACCTTCATTAACTTTCCCAGCATTGTGGGGTAGTAGTTATAAAGGTCGTAACCGGGAATTATTATACTATCATATAGTTCCGTTGATGTCCCCGAGCGCGATAGGACAATTCTGTTGTACGGAATTTCCCCCTCAACAAAGTGGTAGGCTACGAATTTGTAAAGAGCATTTTTAGGATTTGTATAATTCCCTTTCTCCTCTGTTCCGTACCACTTTTCGGTGAAGGCTATAAGTTCGGTTAGTGAATCTATTCCATATTTATGAAAAACCTCATTGGGTTCTATAAATGCCGTGTATTTGATATATCTTTTATTTGGAGTTTTGTCTGATTGTAATCCTTCAGGCTTTTTATATGAAAAATCTATATCATCTGCAATATTCTCGGCAAAACCTGTGGCGACCATTGCACTGTGAAACAGACTAAAAAAGTCGTGTTTCTCAATTTGCTCGGCTATTTTTGCCCTTATGGGGTTTATGGGCTTGTCTATGAGGTGCACGACTCCATTCTCTACCTCGTGGTCGCCACTGATGATTGCTGCGCTGTTGTTGAGCATAATGTAAAAACGTTCATCGGTAACTTTGTAACTGACAACCAACGAGCGGTCGTTGAAATTCCATTTTGCTATTGCTCCCTCGCCAAATTCGGCAGTGTGGTAGTTTTTCTCTATCAGATGCGTGCGTGCAATGACTATCGCCATGGAGTCGGTAAGGTCTTCGAACAATGGCGATATTATTCCTGTCCACACAGGGTCGTCACTGTCTTTTGTTGCGTGATAAATAGAATCTTGCTCTTGCACGTATTTTTCCACAGCATTGTTGTCGGGCAGAAAAAGTGTGTATTGTCCGTAGGTATTTAATAGGCTCAATAGCCCGGCTCTCTCGAGTAGGTTTGTAAAGTGCGAATACCTGTCACTGCGGTTGAGTATATAATCGGCAACCGTCTCACCTGTGAAGGTGTAACGGTTGCTCTTGTCAATCTCTTCGGTGCAGGCGACGATTGACAATGCTATTGCGAGTATGTAAAGTATTCGTCTCATTTATCTCTTTTATACTCCTTTTTTTTGCAAAAAGAAGAATAACGCGGGGGGGCATTGTTTGCTGTGGCGAGTGTGAACCAAAAGTAACTATAACTTCATAGGAATTATACATTTAATAACTATATCAGATAGTGTAATAATTCAATCCAAATTAGGTTTTCAACTTTTAATTCACACTTATTTTAATTCACACATAATAATCTATTATGTCTAAAAATTTAAATTCATAAAAACATGTAATAAAAATGTATAAACATTTTATATGAATTTTATTCTTCAAGGTCATTTTGACAATACTCCCCAACAAATAACAAAAGAGGAGTTGAATTAGACATATTAAAGCATCCTACTCCAATCACCCCATTTTGTCCAGTTATTACATCACAATAATTGTTTGCCGTACCGGCACATCCTGAAAAATTAACATCATCCACATACGCGCCTGTATGATTATAACATACAGCGCTACATGCAGCAGGATATTCTTTTTCTGGTTCATAACCTCCTCGAATTTGTTTCATTTCACTAATGGTTAATGTCTTTGCATCTGTTAAAACAATAGGCTTAATTCGTTTCATAACAATATTTTATATGATTAATAAACAGTAATAGTTAACAATATGAATTTCTAATATCTATCCTCGGGCTTTGTTGGGTCGGTGATAATGTGCAGTGGTACAAATTCCAAATAATCTAAAAATAAATTATGATTGAGATTACTTACCAAACGGAATCTTATTTTATGAATAGCGGAATCCAAATATTTCTGTGTTATAATTTTTCTCATATTGCTTTTTGAGTAACGTGCAGCCACTCCATTGTTTACGTTAAAAACCAATGGGGCCTTCATCCATCCTTTATGGCGCATTACTTTGTCATTTTCAAGACCGCCATCGTATGTTTCACTATCACTTACATAGCCTGTAGGATTTTGAATATTAGGGGCATTGTCTGTATAGTTTACAATAAAAGTGTTACCCTCCGGCTTTCCGTCAATATATATTTGAATAGGATAAAGAGGGCGATGCATAGAAGAATTGTGAGCCCCACCATTGTAAATTCCTACACGAATTTCGTAAACTCGTTGTGGCAAATGGGGAAGTGTGAATTCTACATCAAAAAAATCGTTTAATATAATAGCATCTGAATTGTATGTATAATAATTGAGGAAATGGCCGACTGTCATATTTCCGTTTCTCACTTTTATATTCTCACTATAGACGTCGGGGATAACAAATTTCTTGTAACTATTGTACCTGACACCGTTACACGAGAGTTCGGGAATAAGGCTCAGAGCATCTATTCTTATGCGCTCGTTCAGAATGTTACCATACATTTCATCCTCATTGTAAATAAGAATTTTATCTATGGGGTGTACAATGCCGTTCGTAGCATTCTGGTTGAAAGACGCATACTCTTTTTTCATTAATATAAATTCCGTCAGCGGAATTACACGCACGTCAAGATGGTTGCGCAGTTCCATATTGTATGGAACTGCGCGTTTGGTGTAGTTAATGTATGTGTCGCGTCCTTCGGGCTTGCTCAATGGCTTTGTAACCTTCATCAGCGTGCCCGTCATTGTCTCGAAATAGTCGTAGCGATCGTATATTGATGGCATTCTTTGGTCAAAATCCGTTTCGTAATATTTTAAACTGTAAGGCACAATCTTATTGTGCGGCAGTTCACGTGGCACAAAATGATAGGCTACGAATTTATTGAGCGCATTGCGCGGACTCGTATAATCCCCCTTGTCCTCTGTTCCGTACCACTTTTCGGCAAATGAGACAAGGTTGTTGAGTGAATAGATTCCATTCTTATTAAAAACCTCATCGGGTTCTATAAAACCTGTGAATTTGTAATATCGTGTTTCGGGAGCATATATATTGCCTCCAATTTGATCTTTAATCGTGTAATTTACATAATTGTAACTATCGTCATTGTCGAGTTTCAGCGAGTCACAGAATCTTGTCACGTTCAATGCTTCGGCAAATATTTTGAAAAAAGGATAGGTGTTTATAAGTTCTGGGATATTCTTTTGCGAGGGCGCGATTACCTTATCCACAATATGCACAACTCCATTTTCCACCATATTGTCGCCACCGATGATTGCTGCACTATTGTTGAGCATAATGTAATATTTCTCACCCTTGACAACATAGTTTATTCCCAAGAATCTATTGATAAAATTGCGATTGGTCAATGCCCCCTCACCCATTTCGACCATGCGGTGCATCGTCTCTAGCACGTGGTTGCAGGCAATGACCGTCGCCATCGAGTCGCTGAGGTCTTCAAATAATGGCGAGGTTATTCCCGTCCAAATGGGATTGTCGCTATCCTTTGTTGCGTGGTAGATGCTATCCTGCTTTTGAATGTATTTTTCAACCGCATCGTTGTCGGGGAGAAAAAGCGTATATTGTCCGTAAGTTGATAACAACCCCAAAAGGTTGGCTCGCTCAAGCAGACTTATGAAATGCGAATACTTATCGCTTCTATTCTGCAAATAATCGGCAACCGTCTCACCTGTAAAAGTGTAACAGTTGCTCTTGTCAATCTCTTCGGTGCAGGAGAAAAGGGCAAGAAATATCCCGATTATATATATTTTTCTTCTCACGTTGGAGCCTATAATAGACCAAAGACGAAACTTATGGCAACAAAAATAAATATAATTTTTAAACATCCAAAGTGCGAGACATTATATTTTCTAAAGAAAAAGCATTGATATAAACAACAAAAAAGTCGAGCAATGAAATTTCATTTCTCGACTTTTTTGTTGTTGTCCCACGAGGATTCGAACCTCGACAAACAGAACCAAAACCTGTTGTGCTACCATTACACCATAGGACAATCCTCTGTTGCCTTCTTTTGGAAAAG
>JAZOLR010000115.1:0-3131 GCA_045653255.1 Eubacteriales bacterium
GCTGAGCAGAGCCGATGAGCTTGCCGTTGAGTTCGGGAATTACAAGGCCGATAGCTTTAGCAGCGCCTGTGGAGTTAGGAACAATGTTCTGTGCGCCTGCACGAGCACGACGGAGGTCGCCTTTTCTGTGGGGACCGTCGAGGATCATCTGGTCACCTGTGTAAGCGTGAACAGTGGTCATGATACCGCTCTGGATAGGAGCGTAGTTGTTAAGAGCCGCTGCCATAGGAGCAAGGCAGTTGGTTGTGCAGGAAGCAGCGGAGATAACGTTGTCTTCCTTTGTAAGTGTCTTTTCGTTTACGCCGAATACGATTGTGGGAAGATCCTTACCTGAGGGAGCAGAGATAACAACCTTCTTAGCACCTGCGTTGATGTGAGCCATAGACTTCTCTTTAGAGCAATAGAATCCTGTGCATTCGAGAACTACGTCAACTCCGATTTCTCCCCAAGGAAGATTTGCAGCGTCTTTTTCTGCGTAGATTTTGATGGTCTTGCCGCATACTGTGATGCTGTCTTCACCAGCGGATACTGTGTCTGCATAAGCATATCTACCCTGTGCAGAGTCGTACTTGAGAAGGTGAGCGAGCATTGCGGGGCTGGTAAGGTCGTTGATAGCAACGATTTCGTAGCCTTCTGCGCCAAACATCTGTCTGAACGCAAGACGGCCGATACGGCCAAAGCCGTTTATAGCAACTTTAACTGCCATTTTTGTGTTCCTCCATATATGAAAATTTTATTTTATGGTTTTCCAATTTCATATTATAGCATATAATTTCAAACATTACAATAGGATTGTTGAATTTTTATCAAATTTGTTAGTATTTTACCTTTTTTCTTTCCCTCTCTCTGCCATTTTTATGAATTTTTACGGAAAATCTCTCTTTTAGCACTTCGAGAGCAAATGAAAAAAGGTGTGTTTTTTTCATTCTTTCCGGCTCTTTTGCTATTCTATATGCCCACTCTAGACCGACTTTTCGCAAAAGTTTCGGGGCGCGTTTCACTTCTTCTGCGTATATATCGAGACTGCCGCCGAGACCGAGCATCAGAGCACCGTCAAAGTAGTGAAAATTTCGGTGAATGAAATACTCCTGCATAGGCGAGCCAAGACATACGAAAATCACTTGCGGAGATGCAAGGGATATTTCGGACACAACACGCCATTCATCGTCAAAATATCCGTGATGAGTACCTGCTATTTTTAAGTTTTCGTACTTGTTTTGCAAAGCAATTGCCGCTTTTTCGGCTATTGAGCGTTTTCCGCCGAGAAGATAGAGAGAATACCCTTTTTTCGCACAGAGTTCCGCTATTTTCTCGCCGTAATCAACTCCACACACGCGGGGAATTTTCCCCTTTCCGAGTATGCGCGCGCCAAGTGAAACGCCGACGCCGTCGCAAAGAGAGATATCCGCGCTATCGAGTATCTTTTTCAGTTCATTTGAATATTTTGCGTTATACAGTATTGTTGCGTTTGGGGTGTAGACTACCCCGCCTTTTCCCGATGCTATCAACTCGTGCGCACTTTCAACTGCGGAAGGCATATTTTGTGGCCGTAAGGTAACGCCGAAGATTTCAATTTTTTTAGTTTGGTATTTTATTTTTTCGTCCTCATTTGCTTTTATTTAGTAAAAATAATTCCCACAAAAGAAATTTTTATACCGAAAACTCAAAGTTGTGACTTTTTCTGTTTTTTCTCTGTATATTTCAACAATTTACGACTATTATTTTCTCTAAAGTCTTGCAATTAACTTGAAGTTATGATAATATAATATCAAGAGGACCGACAAACACGGCACTCAAAAAAAATGGAGGTATTACAAATGAAACTTACGAAAAGAATTTTGTGCGTTGCGCTCATATGCGTTATGCTCTTCTCTCTCACCGCTTGCGGAAGTACGTTCAATTCAATCAAGAAGAACTTCGAAGCAGAGGGATATACATACGTTGAATCGGGCGACGATGCTACAGCGGCTGTCATCGCAGCAGAACTCGAAGAAGGCGAACTTTCCTGCACAGTTCACGTATTTAAGAACAACGGCGGATTTCTCTCATCTCTTCTCGGCTCTGCAGTAGTTCTTGAGTTCCAGAGCGACAAAGAACTTGCAAAGGCTTTCGCTGAAGAAGGTAGCGAAACACTTAAGGGACTTATCAAAGACGCTCAAGAATCCGAATACGTAAACGGAAACTGCGTTCTTATAACAATAAATCCCGAAGCACTCGAAATCTTCAACAAGTAATTGGCTTTCGTCTTTTGGCATAGCCAAAAAGTCAATTAAAATAAGATACGGCGTACCGTTGAAACGGTATGCCGTGTTTTTTATGAGTTGAAAATTTTATTAAGGTATTCGTATGCGAGGGGGGATTCTTTCGCTTGGTCGAAGAAGTTACACTCAACGCTTATTCTGCCGTTATACGAAGTTGTTTTCAGTACTTTTGCCATTTCGGGAAGGAACGTATCGTCGTTTTCTTTGCCCGGGTAGGTGCGGACTTTTTTCTCTGCCACGTGGATGTGGGCAAGGGTGTCTTCACATTCTTTGAGCGCACTAAACGGCTCGTTTTCCTGTCCCATGTGGAAACTGTCGGCAAGTGAACGCACGTTTGAAAGGTTGAGACGTCTTGCAATGTTTGCGGCTTCTGTTACCTTGTTTATATAGTTACATTCTGCGCTTTCAAGGGGTTCTATTACCACGGTTATGCCGTACTTCTGCGCGTAGGTATTGCACATACGAAGGAAGTTTTCAACGGATGCGAGTTTTTCTTCTTCGGGGACTTCGGGCATTGTGCGAGCCTTTCCGCTTCCGAAAACTACCACTTTTATACCAAGGCGAGAGCATTTATCAAGCGCGGTTTCCACGTATGCGCGGAGGTCTTCGCCGCCTTTTATTATACTGAAAGCGCCCGGAATAAAACTGTTTGCGGCTTCAATTTTCAACCCGCGTGATGCAAGTATTGCTATTTCTTCATCGGAAAGTGATACGACAGCGCCTACGCTAACTTCGGTATAGTCAAATCCGCACGAAAGAATGTATTTGCAATTTTCTGAAAGTGCGTCAAACGTTGAAACGGGAGCGTCTGAAACTTGGGGCATAAAAGTCCCTGCGCCTACACAACAACCTAATCTGTACATTTGTTTT
>JAZOLR010000116.1:0-14406 GCA_045653255.1 Eubacteriales bacterium
AAAAAAGGCGGTCTGGTCTGCGCGAGGCGCATTCCTTGAAGCGATAAAGGCATCAACCACCGAAATGGACGAATGCGACGTAGTAGTGCCGGGCAGCCGTGTAGACGAGTTCATCAAATTCACGCACGAACTCGCAAAAGAAAACGGAGTGAGAATTCCGAGTTTCGGCCACGCAGGCGACGGAAATCTCCATATATACGTTTGCCGTGACGGTCTTGACGAGGCGGCTTGGGAGAAAACGCTTTCCCATTGCTTTGACGAAATGTATAAGAAAGCCGAAGAACTCGGCGGTCTTGTATCGGGTGAACACGGTATCGGCTACGCGAAAAAAGGCTACTTAAAACACCAACTCGGCGACTACCCCATCTCCCTTATGCAAGGTATCAAGAGCGTTTTTGACAAAAAGAATATATTAAACCCCGAAAAAG
The DNA here is from genome assembly GCA_045653255.1 of Eubacteriales bacterium. Classification (GTDB taxonomy): domain Bacteria; phylum Bacillota; class Clostridia; order Oscillospirales; family CAG-272; genus UBA1740. Next base: position 429 of record JAZOLR010000116.1, read on the forward strand.
TATGCTTCTGACGGCTGACGACGGAGAAAATTACCCCTACTTTTTTTGAAATTTTATTGCATTTCCAAAAACATAATGCTATAATGACTTAAAGGAATATTTTTCCTTACAGGAAACGAAAAATAAAAAACAAATGGAGATAAAACTATGAAAACTGTATTTGTCGGCGATATTTGTCCTACCGTTCATTCTGCGGACGCATTTGCGAAAGCGGATACAAATTTGCTTTTCACCGACACGGTATCTATTTTCCATGACGCAGACTTCAGTTTCGCAAATATTGAATGCGCGATAACAGAAAGCGAAAACAAGATAAAGAAATTCGGTCCTAACCTCAAAGCACCCTACGGACTTGCAAAGGTACTTGCAGACCTCCCCATCAACCTTGCGGGAATTTCTAACAACCACGTATTTGACTTCGGCAGAGAAGGGGCAAAAGACACGATAAAGGCATTCGAAGCAGAAGGCATCGCATACACGGGATTCGGCGAAAACTACGAAGATTCAAGAAAGAACTACGTATTCGAAAAGGACGGCGAAAAGATTTGCATTATTGCCGTTTGTGAGCACGAATATTCCTATGCGCTTGAAGACCGTATGGGCTCTCGCCCCTTTGACGAATTCGAGACAATCGAAGACATAAGAAAGGCAAAAGAGACCTGCGACCGCGTTATCGTATCTTACCACGGCGGAAAAGAGCACTGCCAATATCCCTCGCCGAGACTTCTTCGCGCTTGCCGCGCGATGATAAGAAACGGCGCAGACGTTGTACTCTGTCAGCATAGCCACTGTATCGGTACTTACGAAGCCTACGAAGGCGGTCACATCGTATACGGTACGGGTAACTTCCACTTTATGTCACTTGTTAACACGGAAGGTTGGAAGACGGGTGTTGCAGTTTGCTACGATACGAAAACAAACGAGATTGACTTCATTCCCGTACGCGAGACAGAAACCGGTATTGCCCTCGCAAAAGGCGAAGACCGTGACGTTATCCTCGCCGCATTCGCAAAGAGAAGCGAAAGTTAGCAGACAGGCGAATGGAAAGACGGCTGGCACGCATTCTGCGTATCTATGCAGGCAGGCTACAAGGGCAACATCTCCCGCGCTTGTCTTGAAGATTCAACCGATTGGGAAAACGCAAGATTCGGTCACTACCTCGACTGCGAAGCGCACACAGACGTATGGCGCGAACTCTTCCCCACCTACAACGCAACAAACGAAAAAGACTGATTTTTAGGCTATCGTATTTATAGCATAACCGTAAGAAAGAATTTTAAATTCTGCCTAAACCCGAATAGCCTATAAAACTCAATAATGACTAAAAAAGAACTCAATTTTTCAAAATTGAGTTCTTTTGCTTTTACGTTTTGTATAGTTTTATTTACATTATTTGTGTTCAGAAAGGAATAACCGCCGTCTTAATACTTGCCGGGCGGAGTACCTGTAAAGGATTTGAACACGCGGTTGAAATAGTATACGTTTTTGAATCCGCAAGCAGAGGCGACCTCGCCGAGACTGAACATTCGGGACGACAGCATTTCCTTTGCGCGCTCTATGCGAATACGGTTGAGATAATGTATAGGACTTTCGTTCTCGCTCTTTTGAAACAAGGTGCGAAGGTAAGAGGGAGAAAGTCCCACCACGGCGGCGATATTGTCTGCGCTGAGGTCGCAACCGTAATATTGCTCTATATACCGCTTTGCGTATTCTACCGGATTGCTTGAAACAGACGAGTAGGAATAGCAATCATTGATTATATTACACATAATCTCCTGTACAAGCGCGCACAGTAGCGGCTTCTCGCATATATTGTACGAGCCGAACACACGAGCGGCATTTTCGAAGGCGTGTCGGTATCTGCCGAGGTGTTCGCTCGAAAACAGTCTGTCGGGTAACACGTCCAAAAGTTCCCTCTCGCGATCCACGCTATACGTAATTACCACGTATTCGACGCCTGCATCCCCTCTGGCGTCAAGTCGGTACTCATCTCCCTGACGCTGTAATATAATATCTCCCGGAGTGGCGCAAATTACCTTGCCCTGTATTGTCATCTCAAGTTCGCCCTTTATAATAAGAGTCAAGCCGTGCTTGTGTCTTCCCTTTACCACAAGGGAGTATCCCTTTGAGTGCTTTCTGTAATACGCAAGCGGCACTTCAGTCACGGTAAAATCCATTTGCTTCATCACTTACATCTCCCGAAAAAGTTGTTTTCTTAAAATATTATACCAAAAAGCCACAAAAAAGCAATAGATACAGTCGTGTTTTATAAAAATTTGTGCGTATTTTGCATTGAAAACCTCTACTCGCGAGTATATACTTTAAGTGACGCAGATTTATACTACAATTTACTTTATATGAAAGGAACTTGCAATTATGACAAAAGAAGAACTTAAAGCCTTAGCAAAAAGTCTCGGCGCCGACCTTGTAGGTATTACCTCAATGGACCGTTTTGAGGGAGCACCCAAGCAGATGGACCCTCGCTATATTATGCCTGAGGCAAAAAGTATGATAGTTATGGGCTTCCGCATAATGCGCGGCTCACTCCGCGGTATTGAGGAAGGAACTTTCTTCAGCAACTATTCAGCAATGGGCTACGGCGGACTTACCTACAACTATATTCCTATGACGGTTATTAACCTCTGCAAGCATATCGAGGACGAAGGCTACGAGGCAATTCCGATAGGACACCAGAGTGACTGGAGAGCCATCACCAATGAGGGTGAATTGAAAGAAAACTTCAGTGTTCCCGTAGCGGAAGGTCTCCCCGCCCCCGACATAATGATACACCTTCGTATCGCCGGATACCTTGCAGGTCTTGGCGAGATAGGCTATAGCAAAATGCTTCTCACTCCCGAATTCGGTCCTCGCGTACGTATCGGCGTAGTGCTTACCGAGATGGAGTTTGAGCCCGACCCTATCTACGACGGTCCTAAACTTTGCAACAAGTGTATGGCTTGCGCACGCGCTTGCCCCGGTCAGTGTATCAGCGAAACCAAGACCGTAAAGGTTACGCTCGCAGGTCACGAGGTAGAATGGGGCGAAATAGACACCCTCAAGTGTGAGGACTACTTCAGTGGCGGTCAGCGCACAGAGCCCGGTGAAATAGGCGATTACATAAACGGACGCGACACAGTAAAGCGTTCCCCCAACACCCCCTTCTTCCACCGTCCGAAGATGCTTTACAACAGCGGTCAGGCAATCTGCGGCGCTCGCGGATGCCCGCGTGCGTGTATGATGAGCCTTGAAGCGCGCGGAGTGCTCAAGAATCAGTCCAAGACCCCGTTCCGCCGCCGCCGTCCGTGGCAGGTAGACTGGAGTGAAGACGGAAACATCAAGTACCTTGAGGAACTTGAAAAGGCACAAGAGAAAAAACACTATGAAGCAGACTAAAAAAACTACTCTACCGCTTTGCGTAGGTTATAGCATAACAGGCGAAGGGCAACTGCCATTCCCGCAAATAGTAGAAACCTACCGCGAGGCGATAGGCGAGGTGTACTTCTCCTTCCCGTTCATTGCGGGGGGCAGAAGCCCTCTCGGTATGGAAAACGGCTATACCGACTACGCAGCCATCGAAATACTCACGTCTGAACTTGTCGAGATGTCACGTATGGGCGTAAAACTCGACCTGCTTTTAAACGCTCTGTGCAACGGCGACGATGCGATGAGTCTGGCGCACGAGCGTCAGGTGGTGTCGGTGTTGGATTACCTCGCTGAAAATGGCTGTGCGCCTCAAGTCGTCACAACCGCATCGCCGGTCACAGCGGAAATAGTACACAGATACGACAAAAAAATAGACGTAAGAGCATCTGTCAATATGCGCATATCCACTATAAAAGGAATACAGTATCTTGAGCATCTTTTCGACTCATTCTGTATTTTCCGCGATATAAACCGTGACCTTGAAAAACTTTCAAGAGTTTCGGAATATCTGCGCAAAAACGGCAAGGGTATCACCCTGCTTGCAAACAGTGGGTGTCTGCGCTCATGCTCAATGCAGACCTTCCACGACAATGCCGTTGCCCACGAAGCAGGCATTATGACGAAGGCTAATCTGCCGTGGGCAGGAGTATCGGGGTGCCGCACCTATCTTTCCAAGCGCGAGAATTGGGCGGCGTTTTTGCAAAACACTTGGATACGTCCCGAGGATATTAACAACTACGAGGGACTTGTAGATTCCGTAAAGGTGGCGACGCGTATGCACGCCCTGCCCGCTATGGTAATTGACGCGTATGCGAGAGGAAGTTATCACGGAAATCTCGCCGACCTGTTCGAACCCGGACACGGCCCCACGTTTGCTCCTTACGTTATAGATAACGACCGCTTCCCTGCCGATTGGTTTGAAAGAACGACCTCCTGCGACAAGAACTGCGACTCCTGCAATTACTGCGAGTCGGTAAAGGAAAAGGTCTTCGTCAATTCCGAAGGCATCTCATAAAAAAAGGTACTGAACCACAAGTTCAGTACCTTTTTGTGTATTTTTGCAAACTTTATTTTACATTTCGTCTACTTTTATAGCAATTTTCGCGTTATCCTTGACCTTTATTTTCATAGGAAGGTACAAAAGTCCGCCTGCTTGATTGAATACGCGCTTGTCGCAATCGACGATAAGCGGCGCGCTTGAACTTACTGTCATAGAGTTGTCTATTTTTAGCACGTTTTTTTCTGCGTTTATCTCTACCTTACTGTTTTTTGAGCAAACGACAGGGAGATTGTAAAATCCGTCTCGGCAGGATAGGTCTATGCAAAACTCGCCGTCACATACCGAATATTTTCGGTATTGCCTTATCGTTATAGGTAGTCATACGGCGCGCGCCGTCTTTCGTTATAAGATAACAGTCTTCAACACGGAATGAGCCCCATTCCATACCCTTGAAGTATGCATCAATGCAAATAGCCATATTTTCTTCTATCACGCGCTTGTTATTCACGGTGAAAGTAGGCGCTTCGCATTCGAGCATTCCCGTACTGTGAAGACTTCCGTAGGGGCAGTAATCAATATATCCGTATTTCGTCAAGTAGTCCGTATATGCGTTAAGCACCACGTCGCAGGGAGTGCCTGCGGTCATTTTCGCAGATGCGTAATTGAGCGCCTCGTAAGCGCAAGTGACGGCGTCTTTTATTTTGTCGGGAATTTTCCCAAGCACGAGAGGACTGCAGATAATTCCGTTATAACCCTCGTAGCATACGCCTGCCGCAAGGTTTATTATCTCGCTCTCGCCTATTTGTCTCAACGTGTTTCGGCACATACTTACGTATGAGTTTTTAGGTCCTGTCGCAACCATGGGCGCAAACGACTGTACGTAACTTTCTGCGCCGAGACGCATCATTTCCGCCTCGAACATTCCCTCAACGCAACGCTCTGTCATTCCGACCTCGATTTTCGGCACTACCGAAGTAAACATATCGGAAACCATTTCCCAGTTGGTCTTCAAAATTTCTATTTCCGCGTCGCTCTTTCTTATTCTCTGCTCATAATGAATATCGTCAAAATCCACTATCTCCGCAAAGGGAAAGACGGTCTTCAGTTTCGTCATAATGATAGACGGGAAAATAAGTCTGCCGATAAAGCCTATCTTTTTTATATTTTTGTGTTTTTCTTTTATCTCGGAAAACAGTTCAAGAAAGTCAAGTTGACCTTCCGTATCGTATTCAAATCCGCTAACCTCGCCTATTTCCGGAAGTATGGCAATTCTACTGTCGGGAAGAGCATTCTGCACCTCGCAGTAGTCAAAAGATGCCTGACCTGAACAAACGACCGCCTCGCCGTCGCGGGGGATTATTATTGCGGAACTTTCGTTTACGGGGGCAAAACCGCAGTAGTAGCGCACAATGCCTATTTCAAGCAAATTCGAAAATCCGACAACAAGGTCAACGCCGCGTACAGCCATTTCTTTTCGAAGAGTGTTCACTCTCTCTGTATATTCTTTTCCTTCGATTTTCGGGAAGTTCATTTCGCTTTTTCCTCTGCTTTTTATTTACTCTATTTCGATATTTCCCATTTCTTTTATGTATTTTTTCAAAAGTTCATTCGTAAGCAAATTCGCATCGCCGACAGTAGACGAACAGAATATTACGCCGTCTATCGTCTTTTCTGCAAGGAGATTGAAATACGTCAACAACGTTGTGTATTCTATGGCGCAGATAAGTCTTCACTGTCTATTCTCCTATTTTCATTATAGTTTGTTTATCTATTCTTGTAAAGTTGCAATCGTCTTTAAAGTTTATAAAATATTCTACTGTTATTTTTAAAAAGAATATTTTTAAATCATTATAGCACAAAAATTCGAAAAAGTGAATAAAAAAACAGCCTGTACGAAAAATTTCGTATAGGCTGTAATAGGTTTGTTAAAATTAATTTTGTGCAAACCAAAATGTATGTGTACTGACACAAATATAATTTGTTGGAGAAAACCGCAGGTTTTCAACCTTAAATAAAGATGAATTTATACTTGCGAAAAGGTCTGTGTACTGACACAAATATAATTAAAATTCTTTTGCTTGTGGTGTCACCAAAATACGAAGCCGGATTAAAGAGAGAAGAATTTCTCTACTATCCTCACCGCGTCTTCTACACAGCCGGGGCAGGAGCGCAAGCCTTCCGCTTTTATGCGGGCGCATTCGAGTGTGCCTATCTTTTCTTCAAATTCACGCATAAGAGATGCCGCTGCTGCGTAACTTTTCGCCTTTGTAGTGTCGGGAAGATTTGCTATACCGCCCGACAAGAAAAGTCCTGCGAGCGCGACCATTGAACTCACCGCGCCGCACACGCCCTGCGTGCCTCCCATTCCGCCGCCAAACGCTTCGCTTATTTTGAAGAGTTGGTCTTCGGGAATCTCTAGTATATCCGAAAACGCGCACAATACCGCTTGGGCACAGTTATATCCTTCTTTTTGTTTTTTTACAGCCAATTCTGCTCTTTCCATTGTTTTTCCCTATTTATTTTTTAATTTAGTTTCGATATTTTTGAATATTTCAAGGCTTCGTCTATTCTGCCTATCGCATTGTAGCAATACATAAGTTCTCTTGCCGCGTTTTCGCGCATTTGGTCGTTTTGCGAGTTTTCACAGACTTCCGTGTAAAGTTCTATCGCCTCTTCGTAGGATTTTTCGTCTGCGCTCGTTTGTGCCACCCAATAGAGTGCACGCGCGAGTTTGTATGCTACTCTTTCATCTGTCGGATAGTTTTCTCTTGCCGTTTTCATCAATTCGACGGCGTATGTAAACATTTTTTTACATATAAGTCTATCCGCCTCGTCGCAAACGGTAACAATTTCCTTATCGTTATCTTGGTTTTCGTGACACAGAAGTGTGTCTGTTGTCACGCCGAACAGGTCAGCAATCTGAACGATAAGTGCAACGTCGGGGTATCCTCCCCCCGTTTCCCACTTGCTCACCGCTTGTGCCGAGACTTTGAGGTATTCACCCATTTGCCCTTGAGTGAGACCGCGTTGCCTACGCAATGATTTTATAGTATTTCCAAAGCCGCTTTTCACTTTCACACCTCATTCCGTACAAAGCAACGCGGGTCAACTCTCAATTTATATCCTTTTACCGTTTTATTCGGCTATTATTCGGCTTTCGTCTCGGTTGTGTCTTCCGCTTTCTTTCCGAGAAGTGACGGAAGTTCCATTCCTGCCATAGAGAACACTTCGTCAAGCGGGGGAACAGACTTCATCATACCCGAAATGAAATTCGCGGTAGAAGTCTTGCCGTCTGCGTTCTGTCCGCCGTCCCAAACCGTTACCTTGTCTATCTTTATATTCTTTATCGCGTCTACCTGAACACGCATAAGGTCTTCGAGTTTGTCTGCGATAAGGAGTTTGAGCGCGGAATTTGCATCGCCGCCTGCGCTCTTGACTATCTCCGCGAAACCTGATGCTTGCTTCTGGAGTATTTCTTCCATACCCTTTGCCTCTGCCGCCATCTTCGCGTAGATTGCGTCTGCTTCACCCTTTGCGCGTCTGCGGAGTTGTTCTGCCTCTGCTTCTGCTTCAAGTTCCATTTCCTTTTTCTTCGCCTCTGCACGAACGATGATGTCCGCTTCGAGAGTCGCCTGCTCTTTTGCGCGTCTTGCTTCTTCTGCCGCTCTTTCTGCCGCATAGGATTCTTCGAGTGCTTTTGCCGCTTGAATCTTTTCTGCCGTTGTAGCAATCTTCAACGCTTCCGCTTCTTTTTCTTTGAGGGCGGCATCGGACATTGCTATCTTCATTTTCGCTTCGTTTTCACCCTGAATAGCAACGGAGTCTGCTTCTGCGACCTTAATTCTCTGTTCCATTCTTGCGTTTGCTTCACCTATTGAACCGTCTCTATCCTGCTCTGCAACGCTCTTTTTCGCATCGTTTATAGCCTTTGCTGCCGCTTCCTTACCGAGCGCGGTGATATATCCCGACTCATCGGAAATATCAGTTACGTTTACGTTGATAAGACGCAAACCAATCTTTTTAAGTTCGGTTTCAACGTTACTGCTTACAGCCGCCAAGAACTTGTCGCGGTCTGTGTTTATTTCTTCAATATCCATAGTAGCGATAACGAGACGCAACTGACCGAATATAATATCTTTCGAAAGTTCCTGAATTTCGGAAAGTTGAAGTCCGAGCAAACGCTCTGCCGCATTCTGCATAACCGCAGGCTCGGTGGAAATACCAACCGTGAAGCGAGAGGGTACGTCGATACGGATATTCTGTCTTGAAAGTGCGTTTTTGAGGTCTACCTGAATAGAAATAGGCGTCAAATCAAGATACGCATAAGACTGGAAAACGGGAATAACGAATTCCGCGCCACCGTGAATACACTTTGCGCTTCTGTTCGTGCCGTCTTTGTTCTTTCCTATAGAACCGTAAACAACCATTATCTTGTCTGACGGACATTTCTTGTAACGTGAGCACACCCACGCACCGAACGATACGAGTACAAGCACTACAACACTAATTAAAGTTACTACTGCCGGATTCATAATTTTTCTCCTTTTAATTAAAATTTTTTGAATTTATGTAAAGTTTACTTTACTCTTTGTAATTTTTTATTTTCTTCTAACGACAAGGTCTGTCTGACCGCTAAGCGAAACGACAACCACCTCGCACCCCGTGGGGATAGGATTTTCGTCATCTGTTACTGCGTCGCGCTCCGTGTACACGCCTTGAACGATAAGTTGAACTTTTCCTGCGCCTTCTCTTTTTGCAGGGATAGTAAGATATACCTTACCCGACTTGCCTACTGCGTTTCTGTTGTCGATGTTTCCGTCATTTCTCAACTTGAGCATCAACTTCAAAAGATACGCAAGTGCAAGCATCATAAGAAATCCTGCGATAACTGCCACGGGCATTGCGATATAAAGAGAAAATCCGGATGAAACCATTGCAATAGATGCCCAAGAGAATACCACGAAGAAAGCGATAATTCCGCGTACGGTAAATATGCGAAGTCCCTCAAGACCGAAACTGTCGTGCACTTCCGTCACGCTATCCTCGCCGAATACTCCGTCGCTGTCAATAGGCTCTGCTATGTCGTCAAGTTCATCTATATCTGCGTCTGCTCCGCCCTCGTCTCCAAGTCCTATAAGCATTGAAACCGTCTGTATAAGAAGAACCAAAGTCGACGGAATAGCAATGCAGTAAAGCACTTGCATAAACAAATCAAGCGTTTCCCACCATTGTAAAATAGCCATAAAAGTTCCCTTTCTTATTTTGTCTTATTTATTGTATTATATTTGTTTTGCGTTTATAATTCCATTTTACATCATTGCGATAATTTCTTCAGCTTCTTCGCGAAGACGCGCCGCCTCGTGAGCGAAAAGCATAACTCCAAGTATAGAAACGAGTTTCTTTTTCGCGTCTATGCCGTTACCGTTGAAGTTTTCTGATGCGCGCTCTGCCGCCGCGAGTACTGCTTCTCTGTCAGAGAAGTTAATTTCGCATTCCGAAATCATATCAACGTATCTGTGATAAAGTTCCTCGTCGCATATAAGGTCGTCTGCGGTGTCTTCAAGTTCTCCGCCTATTACCTTTATCAGATTGCATATCTTTTCAATCTGCAAGGACTCGCGCAACATATTTATTATTACCACTCTCGCAAACTGTTGTCTAGAGTAGACTCTGTTTTTCGGTGATGAAACAAATCCTCGTTTCACCCAATTCTGCACGAGATAAGGCTCAAGCCCTGTCATTATGCAAAGTTGCGAAAGTGTAATTCCGCCTGCGGCAAAAACTCCGTCAAAAAGCGCTTTCGACGCGCCTTTCTTGAATTTCGTAATCTCTACCGTAGTTCCCGGAAACGTCGTAGCCATCTCGTCACCCCCTTAATTTCCGATTTTTTCCGTGTTGCTTTATCATCATTGTATTTTGATTATATCACACGGTCATGTGATTGTCAATAGCAGACGCGCGATTTATTTTCTTTTCTATTTTATGCATAATTATATCTTTTCGTTTTTGTAATTATTGCACAATTTTCAACACTATCTAAAACAAAGGCAAAAACGCAAAAAATCAAAACAGAAAATTCAAATGAGCGATTAAGAGATTGACAAGTTATGCGATGTATTGTATAATTATCTTATAATATAAGGTAATTATTTTTTTGGAGTTTATATATGAACGTAAAGGAATATTTGAGCCGAATAGGACTTTCGGACACTTGTCCATCGCTTTCTTACGAATTTCTCTGCCGTCTGCAATACGCACACGTGACGCACGTACCGTACGAAAACCTCGACATAGTTGAAAAGATACCGCTTTCGCTCGAGCACGACGACATTTTCAACAAGGTAGTGACGAAAAACCGAGGCGGTTACTGTTTTGAACTCAACTGTCTCTTTTCCGCGTTTTTGCGTGAACTTGGATTTTCTACACGCGATTTTCTCGGAAGATTTCTCCGCGGTGAAAATTCTATCCCCGTGCGAAGACACCGCATTATTGCCGTCGACCTTGACGGTGTGACATATATATGCGACGTCGGAATGGGACAGAGTGCGCCGAGATACCCCCTCATACTGAAAGAAGGCGTAATTCAAGAACAATTCGGCGAGACCTACAAATTTGAGCGCGACGATTTTCACGGTTGGATTTTATATGACCTTCACAAAGGCGAGTGGCGAAAATTCTACTCGTTTACCGAAGAAAGACAACTCGACATCGACTTCATACTTCCCTCTTTCTACTGCGAAAAGCACGACGCGTCACCTTTCAACAAAGGCGTGATGGTGGCGATAAAGACGGAAAACGGCAGAAAAGCAATAAACAACCGCGACTTCAAAATCTTTGTCGGCGGTGACCTTTCCTACATAGAAGAAAATATGACCGACGAGCGACTTCTCGAAGTGCTCAAAAACGAATTCGGAATAGAATGGAGAAAATGATATGTTATCTTATAAAAACACGCAAAAGCAAATAGAAGAAAGCGGTGTCGACACCGTAGTTATACCGCTCGGAAGCGTTGAGCAGCACGGCTCTCACTTGCCGATAGGTACGGACTGTATGACCGCACAGAAAGTAGCGGAAGGCGTGGCAAAGCACTTTAACGCTCTCGTTATGCCTGTGCTTCCCATCTCCACTTGCTATGAGCACAAGGGCAAAAAGGGCAGTTTCTGGATGCGCCCCTCTACCTATTACCAAATGCTTGAAGACATTATACTCTGTATGCGCGACCAAGGTTTTCGCAAGGTTTTCCTTATCCTCGGTCACGGCGGAATATTTATAGCAGACCCCGTAACGCGTGAGTTAAACGCACTCTACGACGATATTTTGGTCGTAAAGGCTAACCCCTACGCCTACGGAATGCCAACAGATATAGTAGACAACAAAGAACCCGACATTCACGCAGGCGAGAGCGAGACTTCTCTTATGCTCTATCTTGACGAAGAAACGGTAAACCGCGACGAAGCGAAGAAAAACGACTTCCAACCGAAAGTGCCGAGAGAATTTCTCAACAGTGTACCCCTCACGCAACTTTCTCCCACGGGAGTATGGGGCAAACCCTCGCTTGCAACAAAGGAAAAGGGCGAAAAACTCCTTGAATTCCGCATCAACAGTTGCATAAAATTTATTGAAGATGCTCTCAAAACAGCAAACGACAAAAAATGGTAATAAAGTAAATATAAGTTTACATTTTAACGGAAGGCGCGGTAATCCGCAGACACAGTATGTCAAAAGAACGTAAGGAAATTTCAACTCTCGTAACCGAGCGTTGCAACGAAGTAATAAAGATAACTTTTTCCTCGCCGAAAAACGCAGAGTATACAAAGATACAACTGCGCCCGATAACTCTTCGCGGGGCACAAGCGTGGCAAGCCGAGCGTTTTCGCGATAACAAGGTTTTTCACCTCAATATCGCCGACAAGGAAATCTCGGAATACATTGACGCAGTTTCGCCCGAATACGCACAGATAAGCATTTTCTTCGCAGGCGAGACGGTGACGTTTGCACAGAGCGGAAAAACTCTCAAGAAAAAATCCGTCAAAAACGACCTAAAGAAAAAAGAAAACGGGCAAAACAACCGTGAAAAGAACTACATTCTTCGCGAGGGCGAAAACATTCCCGCGCTAGTTGAACTCGGAGTTTTCACGAAAGACTTCCGCGTAGTGAACGGGAAATACGATAAATACAAGCAAATAAACCGCTTTGTAGAACTTATCGACGATGAGTTTTCAAACTACAAAGAAAACGAGATAACCATACTCGACTTCGGGTGCGGAAAGTCTTATCTCACTTTCATCGTCTACTATTACTTTGTGAAGATAAAAGGCATTCGCGCAAAGATAATAGGCTACGACCTAAAAGCAGACGTTGTCGAAAACTGCAACGCAATAGCGAAGCGATACGGATACAACGGTCTTACTTTCGTTGTAAGCGACGTCACGCGTGACGTTTTGTACGGTGAAAAGATAGATATGATAATATCTCTGCACGCCTGCGACGTTGCAACAGACTACGCGCTTTTCTACGCTATACAGAAAAACGTGAAAGCCATCTTCTCTGTCCCCTGCTGTCAGCACGAGGTAAACTCGTCTATTAAAAAAGGCGGAGACCTCGACGTATTTTTAAAGTACGGCATAGTAAAAGAAAGAATGTCCGCACTCCTCACCGACACAGTCCGCGCACTTATTCTTGAAGACCTCGGCTATTCTGTCGATATGATAGAATTCGTCGACCTTTCCGACTCGCCGAAAAACATTATGATAAGGGCGAAAAAGACGAAAATCCCCTCAAAAAAAGGCAGAGTACAGATAAAAGAACTTATCGACAAATACAAGTTTGAGCATACGTTGTATAAATTGGCGGAAAGTGGATTTTAATGATTAGTTGTTAGTTGCCAGTCCACTGTTTTCTGTCCACTAATATCTGTCCACTACCCACACTTCACTCCAAAAACCTTTCGTCCGAAAGGTTTTTTCTCATTTCCTATTGACAAGTCTGTCGTTTTATGTTATTATGAATTGAAATAGGAATAGAGGCGCGGTAGAAAAAGAGTATCTTTCGTAAAAAAGTCGCTCGCAACGATGAAAAAGAGAAAGGGTTCACCGCCGAAGGAATGCAAGGCGCACGCATATCCTGGTAACTCAGATAATATCTGTTTTACTGTCGTGGACAGTCATCCGAAACTGTCGTAACGGAGTGCTATCATATTAACGGAACGTCTTTTGTCGCTTTTTGCGTTATAAGAATTCGATAATATTGGTAGCCGATGTTAAATCGGCTATTTTGTTTTTCAGAATAAAATCTTTTTGGGAGAAATTGAAAAATGAGAACAAAACCAATCTTCACAGGCGCCGCAACGGCAATAATCACCCCCTTGACCGAATCGGGAATAGACTTTAACGCATTCGGCAAACTCATCGACTGGCAGATTGAATCCGGCATAGACGCGCTCGTTGTCGCAGGTACGACAGGCGAAGGCTCTTGCCTTACCGACGAAGAGCACCGCGAGGTCATTCGTTATTCGGTTGAGCGCGCCGCAGGCAGAGTGCCGATAATCGCAGGCAC